>NZ_ANNO01000032.1:0-5597 GCF_000409565.1 Pseudochrobactrum sp. AO18b | reverse complement strand
CAAGAAGTCAAGTTGATCCAACTTGACTGTGAAATGCTCTAAAGGGCAGCTTTCTCAACAGAAGCTGCCCTTTTTATTTTGAGCTGGCAGATAATTCCATTTGTCATTGGTATTAAAAAGGTATTATAGTCTGGGTATGGATAATACCAGATTACTTCCTCTTCTTCAGCGCGGATTAGCGGCGCAAACGACCGGCGGGCCGCTTTATAAGCAGGTTTCCGTGGTACTGACCAATTTGATTGAGGATGGCAGTCTCGCCGCTGGCAGTAGTTTGCCGCCCGAGCGTGAGCTGGCGCAGGCGCTTGGTCTGGCGCGGGTCACCATCCGCTCGGCCTATCAGGCATTGCTTGAAAACCGGCTGGTGGAACGCCGTCATGGCAGCGGCACCTATATTTGCGAACGTCCGAAAAAGATCAGTCAGCCACTCTGGCAGCTTACCTCATTCTCGCAGGATATGATCGCCCGTGGTAAAGTACCAGGGGTACGTATTCTATCCGGCGGTATCGGGCAGCCGTCACCGGAAGAGGCATTCCAGCTTGGCATTTCCATGCAGGATCTGGTGGTGCGGGTAGAGCGCCTGCGCCTTGCCGATGATATGCCGATGGCAATTGAACGTGCCGTGGTGCCGCAGCGTCTGCTGGGTACCGCTACATTATCTGCTGCCGGACAGGAAACGGAACTGGCACAGGCTGTGCTCAGCGGTGCGCTGTCGCTTTATACAGCACTCGAACAGCATGGCTATAAGCCGGTGCGCGCTTTGCAGAGGCTGACTGCTGTTGTGCTTGATCCGGTCAATGCGCGTTTGCTTGGTGTGGCTGACAAGGCTGCTGCCCTGCAAATGGAGCGCGTGTCGCGCACGCAAACAGACCGGATTGTTGAATATACCCGCTCGCTTTATCGCGGCGATGCTTATGACTTTATTGCAGAATTGAAAACGGGAGAGGTCCGATGACCGTATCACCAACACTCATGCTTCAGGAAACCGAACAGGCTGCTTCAGTTGTTGCAGCCATGTTAAAAGACCAGAAGCCGGTTTTTGAAGAAATCGCGGCGGTCTTTGCCTCCCGTAAGCCCGCGCTGATTTCGACCTGTGCACGCGGTTCCTCTGACCATGCGGCAACATTTTTCAAATATCTGGCAGAAATCCGTTTAGGCTTACCGGTGGCAGCAATCGGCCCGTCAGTGGCATCAGTTTATGATGCGCCGTTGCAGCTTGGTTCTGCTGTGCATTTCACGGTTTCGCAGTCCGGCGCCAGCCCGGATATCGTTGCCATGCAGCGCGCAGCTAAAAAAGGCGGTGCGGTCACTGTCGCCGTGGTCAATGTGACCGACAGCCCGCTCGGCAATGAGGCCGATATCGTGCTGGGGATCGGTGCAGGCCCTGAGAAAAGTGTTGCTGCGACCAAATCTTTTATCGCTTCTGCTGCGGCTCTGGCCGGTGTGATTGCTGCAGTGAGCAAAGACAGCACAATGCAGGGCGGGCTTGATCAGCTGCCGGAAGCACTGGGCGCGGTTCAGGTTGATGCAGGCAATGCGCTTGAGAATATTCTGGCTGAAAAACAGTCGCTGTTTATCGGCGGTCGCGGCCCTTCAATGGCGATTGCGCTTGAAGCGGCGCTGAAAGCCAAGGAAACTTCGGCCATTCATGCGGAAGCCTTCTCGCTGGCCGAGCTGATGCATGGCCCGATGCGTCTGGTGGAAAAAGGCTTCCCGATTGTGGCCTTTGTCTCGCAGGATCAGGCCTATCAGCATAATCTGCAGGCGCTGAAACATCTGGAAAGCATTGGCGGCAATATTCTGGCCATTTCCCCGCTGGATCTGCCATGGAGCCAGATTAAAACACCGGCAACCGGTTCGGCTCTGCTTGATCCGCTGGTATCGCTCGGTGCCTATTATCGTGTGATCGAAGCGGTGACGCGCCGCCGTGGTTTTAATCCTGATAAGCCGCTTAATCTGAATAAGGTAACGGAGACTGTCTGATGGGTTTTCAGCTGCTGCGTGGTGCGCGTGTTTTTGACGGTCATCGTTTTCATGAGCGGACAGCCGTTCTGATCGAGAAGGGCAGGATTGTCCGTCTGGTGCAGGATGGTGACGCATTGCCGGAAAATCTGCAGATCATTGAACTGGATGGCGGCATTCTCAGCCCCGGTTTTATTGATGCGCAGGTCAATGGCGGCGGCGGGGCAATGCTCAATGACGGGCCAACGCCTGAAATCATGTGCACCATCGCAGCAGGCCATCGCCCATATGGCACAACCAGCCTGTTGCCAACCCTGATTACCGATACCGGTGATGTGACGGCGCAGGCTATGACTGCCGCCGTGGCTGCGGTGCAGGCTGATAAAGGTGTTGCCGGTCTTCATCTTGAAGGCCCGCATCTGGCGCCGGCGAAAAAAGGAGCGCATCTGGCGGAGCTGATGCGCCCTGTAGAGGCAGCTGACATTCAGGCGCTGACTGCAGCGGCGCAGAAAATCGGTTGTCTGCTGGTGACAATGGCTGCGGAACAGGTCACACCCGATCAGGTGCGTGAGCTGACCGAAGGCGGTGTTATTATCAGCATCGGCCATAGTGACAGCACTTATGAAATGGCTATGGCGCGGTTCGATGCGGGCGCGCAGGGCGTGACCCATCTGTTCAATGCAATGAGTCAGTTCGGCCATCGTACGCCTAATCTCGTTGGTGCGGCATTGGATCATCCGTCCGTGTGGAGTGGCATTATTGCCGATGGTCATCATGTCGAACCTGCGGCTTTGCGTGTGGCATTGCGGGCAAAACGCGGACAGGGTCGCCTGTTCTTTGTTACCGATGCGATGTCGCTGGTTGGTTCCGGCCGCGATACATTCCAACTCAACGGCCGCACAGTTTATCGTGTTGAGGGTGGTTATTGCCCGAAACTGGTGCTGGAAGATCGAACTACGCTGGCGGGCTCTGATCTCGATATGGCATCGGGTATCCGCTATGGTATGGCAATGTTGGATCTCTCTTCCGAAGAAGCTCTGCGCATGGCAACATCCTATCCGGCCGCGTTTTTGCAGCTGAAGGATCGTGGGGTTCTGGCACCGAAAAAGCGTGCTGATCTGGTCTGGTTGGACGATCAGTGCCATGTCAGAGCGACATGGATTTCCGGTGTGCGACAGGATCAACAGGCATGAGCATTATCAATGATTATTTCGACCGTCTGACTGCGCATCTCACGCAATTGCGTGACAGTCAGGCTGAGGCGATGAAGCAGGCTGTTGCCATGATCGGCGAAGCTGCACGCAATGATAAGCGTGTCTTTGTGTTCGGTACTGGTCATTCGCATATGCTGGCGGAAGAGGTGCATTATCGTGCCGGTGGTCTGGCGATTACCGTACCGGTTCTCTCGGCTTTCACGATGCTGCATGAGGGGGCATCATCCAGCACCAAATTCGAACGTATCAGCGGCATGGTTCAGCCTTTGCTGCAACGCTATGATATTGGAGCCGGTGATATTCTGCTGGTTGTTTCCAATTCCGGTGTTAATGCCGCGCCGGTTGAAGCTGCGCGCTTCGGCCGTGAAGCCGGTGCAAAAATTATCGCGCTGACATCCGTTTCCTATTCTGCCGACGCGGCCAATGGTCGTGTGCGTCTGTCTGAGCTGGCCGATCTGGTGCTGGATAATGAAATTCCTGCCGGTGATGCGATGATGCAGCTGCCAAACAGCGACATGAAAGCGGGCGCGGTTTCCACCGCCGTTGGTGCTACCATTCTCCATGCGATCTTTACCGCGGTTGCTGCCGAACTGGCCGCAGAGGGCGGAGAAGTTCCGGTTTATCGCAGTGCGAATATGCCGGGTGCCACGGAAATCAATGACCGGTTGATTGAAAAATATAAGACCCGCAATCCGCATTTGTGAGTTTTACATACCACCCATAAGTCAGGAAATCATCACCTGTAACCTGAGATTATGGGTCATGCAGATTTGTCTGCAAATGGCAGGAATCCGTCAAACAAAAGCGTAATCGGGACTGTTAAGCGCTGAAATTCTGTGTAAGAGCTTCATACGGAACCGGAATTTTCTGGTTCATTCTCATTTGAACTGTTGAAGCTTAAGGGACACTCCCATGCAGAATTATGTGTTGACCGTCAGTTGCCAGTCACGCCTCGGTATAGTTGCCGCTATTTCCGGATATCTCGCGGGTATGGGGTGTAACATCGTTGACAGCGCACAGTTCGATGATCTCGGTGCCGATAAATTCTTTATGCGCGTCAGCTTTATTACCGAGCAGGGCAAAAGCTTCGAAGAAATTGCCGGTGGTTTTCAGGAAACTGCTGACAAGTTCGGCATGGCTTATGATTTCCACGATACCCGCAAGCCGGTGAAAACATTGCTGATGGTTTCACGCTTTGGCCATTGCCTCAATGATCTGCTCTATCGCTGGAAAATCGGCGGTCTGCCGATTGATATTGTGGGTGTGATCTCTAACCATTTTGATTATCAGAAGGTTGTGGTCAATCACGATATTCCTTTCCACCATATTGCGGTGACCAAGGAAAATAAGATCGAAGCCGAAGCCAAGATGATGGATATCGTCAACCAGACCGGTACGGAACTGGTGGTTCTGGCGCGTTACATGCAGGTTCTGTCTGATGAACTGAGCCAGAAAATGTCCGGCAAGATCATCAATATTCACCATTCCTTCCTGCCATCTTTCAAAGGCGCCAATCCGTACAAGCAGGCTTATGAGCGTGGCGTGAAGCTGATCGGTGCCACCGCGCATTATGTCACCGCTGATCTCGATGAAGGTCCGATTATCGAGCAGGATGTTGCCCGCATCACCCATGCGCAATCGGCAGCCGACTATGTTTCAATCGGTCGTGATGTCGAAGCGCAGGTTCTGGCACGCGCCATCCATGCGCATATCCATCACCGCGTGTTCCTCAATGGTAACCGGACTGTGGTATTTCCGGCGAGCCCAGGGTCGTACGCCTCTGAACGCATGGGCTAAGAGAATTTCGGCTCTGGCGGGCTGCAAATGGCAATTTTCTGCGCTTCCGGTGCTCACGTACACACGGCACCGCACGTCCTATTGGACGTGCAAAGGCTGCCGTGATCTTTAAGACTGCATAATCTTATCTTTCATCAGCGGATGAAAGGATTATGCAGGGTACGCTGCGCGCCGGTTCTCAAAAATCACCATTTTCGCCACGCCATAACCAAAATTCAAAGCGTCGCGCTTTGTTGGGGCGCCAGCAGGTTGAGAAGGTTGAGTGTAGAGAAATAAAAAGTCGGAATTTCCGGCTTTTATTTTTGCAGAGATGACTGGCATTTCTCTTCAACTGCATTTCTGAAGTCAGACATATTTCTCACCCACGCATTTTCCCCCTCAACCAGAGGTCTGGAATAGGCATCCAGTATAACCGTCTGAAAAATCTCATGCACCGCCGGATCAAATTTGACCTGCAAAAGATCAGCCAGCGGCTTTCCCTGTAAACGTGCCGCCATCGACCGTCCTGCAAGCTCCCCGAGTTTGGTGCAGAACACGGCATTATTTTCACTCGCATGAGCCACGGGCAGAGGCGCAGTATAAATAATAGTCGTCAGGGCTGCTAAAAATAAACGCATGTGAGCCTCC
>NZ_ANNO01000031.1:0-7392 GCF_000409565.1 Pseudochrobactrum sp. AO18b | reverse complement strand
GGGGCTTTTCTTTGTCATCAGTACTGATGATTAGTCGATGTCGAAGGATACGCCCTGTGCGAGCGGCAGTGCCTTCGAGTAGTTTACAGTGTTGGTTGCACGGCGCATGTAAGCTTTCCATGCATCCGAACCGGATTCACGACCGCCACCGGTTTCCTTTTCACCGCCGAATGCGCCGCCGATTTCAGCACCGGATGTACCGATATTGACGTTGGCAATACCGCAATCCGAGCCGGATGCAGAGAGGAAACGCTCAGCTTCCTGCAGATTCAGTGTGAAGATAGAAGACGACAGACCGGCACCAACTGCGTTGTGCAGTTCGAGTACGTTGTCGAAATCGCTGTATTTCATCACATAGAGGATCGGTGCGAAGGTTTCTTCGAGAACCGGACCTGCCTGTTCTGGCATTTCAACGATTGCTGGCTGTACGTAGTAACCTGTGTCCGGACCTACGGAAACGCGTTCACCACCGACAACTTTACCGCCATGAGCCTTGGCTTCTGCCAGAGCTTTCTGCATGCCGTCGAAAGAAGCTTTGTCGATCAGCGGACCGATCAGTGCAGGGGTTTCCAGCGGGTTGCCGATGGATACGCTCTGATAGGCTTTGACCAGACGTGGTACCAGTGTGTCGTAAACGCTTTCGTGTACGAACAGACGACGCATGGTGGTGCAACGCTGACCTGCAGTACCCATGGCACCGAAAGCAATCGCGCGCAGAGCCATGTCGAGATCGGCTGACGGGCAGACGATACCGGCATTGTTGCCGCCGAGTTCGAGGATAGCGCGTGCGAAACGCTTGGCCAGACGCGGGCCTACATCGCGACCCATGCGGGTTGAACCGGTTGCGGAAACCAGCGGAACCTTCGGATGGTCAACCAGAACTTCACCGATTGTACGGTCGCCGATGATAACAGCGGACAGACCCTTAGGAGCATCTGCACCGAAACGGGCAGCCGCACGGTTGAAGATCGCTTCACAAGCAAGCGCTGTGAGAGGGGTCTTTTCGGAAGGCTTCCAGACAACAGAGTCACCGGCAACCAGTGCCAGAGCCGCGTTCCATGACCAGACAGCTACAGGGAAGTTGAAGGCGGAGATAACGCCGACAACACCAAGCGGATGCCATGTTTCCATCATGCGGTGACCGGCGCGTTCAGTCGCAATGGTCAAACCGTAAAGCTGACGGGACAGACCAACTGCGAAATCGCAGATGTCGATCATTTCCTGTACTTCGCCGAGACCTTCGGAGATGATCTTACCGGCTTCGATCGAAACGAGACGGCCGAGATCAGCTTTGGAAGCGCGCAGTTCTTCACCGAGCAGGCGGATCAGCTCACCGCGGCGAGGAGCCGGAACATCGCGCCATGTGCGGAATGCTGCATCAGCTTCTTCGATCATGCGGGCAGTGTCTGCAGCCGAATGAGTCTTGAGGGCGCCGATCTGTTCGCCGGTAACCGGGCTGAACGAGGCAAGATCACCGCCTGTATAGGCAGCGCTGTCAACGCCAAGCTTGGCGAGAATGTCAGCAGCTTCCTGCTTAACGTTCACTTTTTTATTTTCGGTGCTCATAAATCGCATTCCCTATTGTTTATCGTTCAGAATATCAGGCGCTTGTTCGGGTAAGGGAACAGACCTGATATTCTATCTGGTACGGTGGAGCAGTAATTTGCTCCGGAGCATTTCGCAGTTAACTGGCTTCAGTTAACGACCGCGATAATGCGACAACTCAAGAATCTAGAGCGAGTGTTATGGATCAAATGAAGCGCGACACGCTCTAGTATAAACAGCTGAACGGCAATCCGCTTTGAGGGCAGATTGCCGTTTTCATATGTTATCTAGTTATTCTGCTGCAGCTTTAAAGGCGAGAGCCTTCAATGCACCCTCAACAGATTCGCGCTCGATGCGGGCATAGTGTTCAAATTCATTGAGCACGGTTGCGCCGAGATCAGCTTCGAAACGCTTCTGGTTCGGGCTTTCAGTGAATTCCTGTGTATCATCGTCGCCGAGATTGGACTGGAAGATACCAGCGGCGCTGACCGGCAGGAAGTCTTCATAGACAATCGGGTCAAACTGGATTGCGCCTTCAGCAATCAGGCTGTCGAGATTGGCGGCACTCAGTTCGCTCTTGGCTTTCGAGCGGTCTGCAACGCTGTAAGCGAAGTAACCGAGACCCTGTTCACGGATTTCTGCCCATGTGTCCGGGAATTCTTCGAAAACTTCACCGAGAATGCGAACATATTCAGCAGCATTCGAGCCATCCGGCGCAGGGCGGATACGTGCGCGGGTCTTGTCGAGCAGCGCATCATAAAGACCGCGGCCTTTTGGTGTCAGTGCAATGCCGCGCTGTTCAATTTCACCAAAACGGGCAGTGTGTGTGCCGGCTTTCCATTCGCCTGCAGCATCGGTGAAAGAAACGGATTCTTCGAGCGCTTTAAACGAGGTCTGACGCAGCAGAACCGCACATTTACGGGTTGGCGGGCCTTCAACAACAGCTTTAGGCGAAATATTGCGCGCCGGCATCTGAGCCTGCACGGCATCGATGTCGAGTGTGCGTGGTGTCAGGTGGTTGATGTGCGGGCCTTTGAAAGACACAACGTCAGCAATCAGACGATGGGCGTCGTGCAGACGGTGATAGAGTTCTGCACTCACATTGGCCTTATCGTGCCAGCGGAATGTTTCCAGAACTTCAGCAACAAACTTGTCAGCCTGTTCCTGTGTGAGACCACCCTGTTTTTCAGCAGTCTCGATCAGCTCAATCGCACCGGCAGTGAAGATGTTGCGCTTTGCGAGTGTTTCTTCAGCTTCCTTGCGCAGCTTTTCGTCAGCGATCAGGTCGAGACGCAGCAGTGAAGTGAAAACGCGGAACGGATTGATCTTCAGCGATGCATCATCAACCGGACGGAAAGCTGTGGAATGCACAGGCACGCCGGCAGCGGACAGGTCGTAATAACCGACAGGGAACATGCCCATAACCGCATAAGCGCGGCGCATCATGGAAAGTTCAGCAGCGGTGCCGAGGCGGATCGCGCCGTGACGCTCTTCGGAAATACGATCCAGAGAATCGGTATCCTCGAGACGGGCGAGCAGTTCAGGCTGGGCTTTCAGGGTCGCAGCATTAACATCTGCAACCAGTTCCATCAGCGTACCGTAAGCAGGCACTTCTGTACGGTACATTGCGGACATTGCGGCTGAGAATGCAGCGCGGATGCTGTCGGCTGATACGAAATTCATGGTTTGCCTCCTTGAGGGCTTTCCGTATGCGAGCTGTTATCTGTCTTGGGAGAAGATAAAGCCCTGTCTGTTTTGCTCTTGGTGCAGTTCCATAAAGAAAAGCGGATGACGTTTTTCCTGAAACTGCCCTAAAACTGCTTCGTGTGGTTGATTTGTGCTCTTTGGGAGTCGCACAAAACCATCCTGATGTTGTTATAAAGGCCTATCTGATCCGAAAAATGTCAGCCAGTTTTCGGGATATGCTTTAAATTTGATGCGTAATTTCTTTTTAAATCGATTTTCGACTATCAGAAACACGTATCAGATGTTGATATCATGACTAAAATTGATCATATCAGCTGTAGTGGCCGCATGATTGCGACGAAACCGACTATGTTTATGCGAGGCAGGAATGAAGCTCAGCCGACGACTGATACCGGATATCGCCATTTTGCAGGCTTTTGAATGCGCTGCACGTCACGGAAGTTTTACACAGGCAGCCCACGAGCTGAACCTGACACAAAGCGCGGTGAGTCGTCAGATCAAGGATCTGGAAGGCCAGCTCGGCGTTTTGCTGTTTGAGCGAATCCGTCAGCGCATCCTGCTTTCTGATGCGGGACGCAAGTTTTTGCCGGAAGTACGCCGCCTTTTGAACCAGACCGAAGATACGATGTTGCGGGCGATGGCCTCGGCACAGTCTTCTTCGGCTTTCAGCGTGGCGACATTGCCGACATTCGGCGCGCGCTGGCTGATGCCGCGTATTCCGAATTTCATCGAAGAAAATCCGGGTGTGGCTTTTAATGTCGGCTCACGCACCGGCGTGTTCGATTTTGAAGAATATCCGTTTGATATGGCTATTCACTATGGTCAGCCGGTTTGGGCACATGCCACCTGCAATTATCTGTGCAGTGAGATGGTGGTGCCTGTTGCCAGCAATGCTTTGATCGAAAGCCACCGCATTGTTGAGCCGGAAGACCTGCAGAAAGAGCCTCTGTTGCATCTGACAACGCGTCCGAAAATGTGGACGCAATGGTTTGAACTTTGCGAAGTGGATGCGCGTAGCACCTATAGCGGCCATCGTTTCGATCAGTTCTCTATGGTGATCGAGGCCGCTGCCGCTGGGCTTGGGATTGGTTTGTTGCCGGTTTATCTGATTGAGCAGGAATTGCAGGAAGGTCGCCTGCGGATTCTGTTTGATAAGCCTATGCGTACTGAGAATGATTATTATCTGGTGGTGCCGGAAGGCAAACATGAAAATCCGCTGATACAGACATTTTCCAGCTGGATACGCGGGCAGGTCGGCCAGCATGATTATATGGCGCTGGTGCATCTGAACGCAGAATAAGATATGTAATGCAATTTAAGTGGAACAGGTCATTCCGCAAATGAATGATCTGTTGCGCAAAAATTGCTACTTTTGCCAAAACCGAAAGGTGTATGGCTACTCAGGCGCCAGAAGAAAAAGACGATAATAACACTGGTAAATAACAAGCCGGATGATTTTCCGTGTTGTGCTTCAAATTTCAAACACTCAGAGTGTTGTGTGTGTATCCGCATTATATATACGGCGCTCTTTATCCATTTTGATCGTTGACCTTTTGTCTGAGCCGCTTTTGCGTGGTGCGTATATTTCAGACGCATAATCGTAGGCTTGTTGCTGCAATACAGGCTGACATAAGTGGCAACGTTGTTTTTGAGAAATGAACTGACATGTTGAATAATCCCCGTTCTCACGGTCTCTGGGAAAAATCCGCTCCTGCCGCTCCGGTTACATCTGCCCTGCAAGGCGAGTTAAACGTTGACGTGGTTGTTGTAGGCGGTGGTTTTACCGGACTTTCAACCGCACTGAATCTGAGTGAACGCGGCAGCAAAGTTGCCGTGCTTGAAGGCGTTGAAATCGGTTTCGGCGGTTCCGGCCGCAATGTCGGTCTGGTCAATGCCGGTATGTGGGTTATGCCGGATGATCTGCCGGGAGTGCTCGGTCAGAAATATGGTGACCGTCTGCTCGAAGCGCTCGGCAATGGCCCGGAAATGGTTTTCGAGCGTATTGAAAAGCATAATATCGCCTGTGAAGCGACCCGCACCGGTACGCTGCATTGCGCTGTCGGTCAGAAAGGCCTGCGCGAATTGCAGGATCGTGCGGAACAGTGGCAACGCCGTGGTGCGCCGGTAACGCTGTTGAGCGCCGAAGAAACTGCAAAGAAAGTCGGTACTAAAGCCTATAGCGGTTCGCTGCTGGATATGCGTGCAGGCACCATTCAGCCGCTGGCCTATGTGCGTGGCCTTGCCCATGCGGCCATTGCTGCAGGTGCACAGATTTTCACCGGTTCACAGGTGACTTCCACTGAACGTGTGGGCAATGACTGGGTGGTTCGCACTGCCAAGGGTTCGGTGCGTGCGCAATGGATCGTGGTGGCAACCAATGCCTATACACAGGCACCATGGCCGCAGATCCGCGCAGAAATTATGCATCTGCCTTATTTCAATCTGGCAACCAAGCCGCTGACCAAAGAGCAGCAGGCACAGATTCTGCCGGAACGTCAGGGTGTATGGGATACCAAACAGGTGCTGTCGTCTTATCGTTACGATCAGGCTGGTCGTTTGGTGTTCGGCAGCGTTGGTGCATTGCGCAATACCGGCACAGGTATTCATACGGCATGGGCAAAGCGCGAAATGAAGCGTCTGTTCCCGCAGCTTGGTAAAGTCGAATTTGATTATGAATGGTACGGCCTGATCGGCATGACCAATGACAGCCTGCCGAAATTCCATCGCTTTGATAAGAATGTGATCGGTTTCAGCGGTTATAATGGCCGCGGCATTGCCACCGGTACTGTATTCGGCAATGTGCTGGCACGTCATATCAGCGGTGAAATCAGCGAAGCTGATCTGCCATTGCCGGTGACTGAGCCGGAAACACAGTCCTTCCTCGGTATCCGCGAAGCCTATTATGAAACCGGCGCACAGATCGCGCATTTTGCCGGCGCTCGCTTCTGAGCGCTTAAATCAAAGACCACGCTCGCTTCTGAGCCAACTGCCAGAATAGATGAGATTTTAACAGGGCATTGCTGGTTCAATGCCCTGTTTGTTTTTGTTTTCTGTGGTGACTTTATTCTTTGTCATAAACTTGTAGTGTTCATTTAATAAATGAACGGCGAGTAACCGGCTCGCTCCGGTGTCGGATGAATGATTTCAGGGATAAGAATCATGTTGCAGAAACGCACGTCACGTAAAACAGTTCTGGCTACTGCTCTGGCAGTATTTATGGGCGCAACTGCGGTGAATGCAGAAACGCTCAATCTTTATACCTCGCAGCCGGAAGCTGATGCGACCAAAACCGTTGAAGCATTCCGCAAAGCCAATCCTGATATTGATGTGCAGGTGTTCCGTTCCGGTACCAGCGATATTCTCAGCAAGCTGGCTGCTGAATTTGCTGCCGGTGCGCCGCAGCCGGACGTGCTGCTGATTGCCGATGCCGTGTCGATGGAACTGCTGAAAAAAGACAATCGTCTGAAAGCCTATGAAGGCGCGAAGACTGATGGTCTGACCGAAGGTTCGTTCGACAAGGACAAAACCTATTTCGGTTCCAAGCTGATCACCACCGGTATTGCCTATAACACACAGGCGAAAAGCAAGCCTGAAAGCTGGGCTGATCTCGGCAAAGAAGAATATAAAGGCCAGATCGTGATGCCGAGCCCGCTTTATTCCGGCGCGGCGGCTTATCTGCTCTCCGGTTTTGCACTGAATTCGGAACTCGGCTGGGATTATTTCGAAAAGCTGAAAGCCAATGAGCTGATCAGCGTGCGCGGCAATGGTGCGGTGCTGAAATCCGTTGCCAGCGGTGAAAAACCTTATGGTATCCTCGTGGATTTCATGGCGCTGAACGCCAAAGCCAAAGGCTCACCGGTTGAGTTCGTGTTCCCTAAGGAAGGTGTGCCTGCGGTGACTGAACCGGTTGCAATCATGGCGACTGCTAAAAATGTTGCCGGTGCAGAGAAATTCGTTGATTTCATCCTCTCGGATGATGGTCAGAAACTGGCACTGGAGCAGGGTTATCTGCCAGCCAAGGAATCTGTTGGTCGCCCGGGCTGGTTGCCGGAAGGAACAAAAATCAACATCATGTCGATTGATACACTCAAAGTTCTGGGTGTGACAGAAGCCGACAAGAAGCGTTTTTCTGAACTGTTC
>NZ_ANNO01000030.1:0-4677 GCF_000409565.1 Pseudochrobactrum sp. AO18b | reverse complement strand
TTGGTCAGAGCCGGGATACGGCTCTGATTTTTCTTGTGGCGGCAGTGGTGTTCACGCTGTCTCTGTGGCCGATGCTGCGGTTGGCCAGCGAGATTATCGCGCCGAATGGTCAGCTCTCTGACAGTGCATTGCGCTCGGCGCTTTCTTCAACCTCCACATGGGTTGCCACGCGTAATTCTTTAATCACCGGATTTGGCGGCACACTTGCTGCTGTTATCCTTGGCAGTGCCGTGGCGCTGCTGGTGAGCCTGACCAATATTCGCGGTCGCGGCGTGTTCGTGCTGATGTTTGTGGTGCCGCTGCTGATTGCGCCGCAAGTGACGGCATTGGCATGGCTGCAACTCTTTGGCCCCGCGAGCCCATTTCTCAAAATGATCGGCATGGCGCCCGAGCTTGGCAGCCGTAATCCGCTTTATTCTACCACCGGTATTATTGCATTGCTCGGCATTCAATATGCGCCGCTGGTGTTCCTGATTGTACGTGCTGGTTTGCGTAAATTGCCGCGTGAGCTGGTTGAAGCCGCTTTGAGCAGCGGTGCCAGCAAATGGCAGGTAACGCGCACAATCATTGTGCCGCTGATGACGCCATCGGTAATCGGCGCTTCTGCGCTGGCTTTTGTGTCCTGTGTTGGTAATTTCGGTATTCCTGCTTTCTTGGGTATTCCGGCCAATGTGCTGGTATTGCCGACCCTGATTTATCAGAAGCTTGCCGGTGGCGGGCCATCAGTGCTGTCGGAAGTGGCTGTGCTTTCACTGCTGATCGGTGTGATCGCAATGGCGGGTATTCTGTGTCAGGATTATATGGCGCGCCGCCGCGATTATCGTATTGCCTCAACCTCACTGCCTGCCGCGCCTTTTGAACTTGGCTCATGGCGTCTGACTGTTGAGATCGCTTGTTGGTTGCTGATTGCCGTGGTGCTGGTATTGCCGATGTTTGGCCTGTTGCTCACCGCATTGGTGCCTGCTTTCGGTATTCCGCTGAGCTGGCAGACCGCAACACTGGATAATCTGAAATTTGTGCTGCTTGATCATGCAGGGGCTCGCCGTGCGCTGGTCAATTCATTCACCCTGTCGCTGGCCGCAGCCGGTTTTGCAGTGCTGGTGGCGGTGCCGCTTGGCTATCTCATCACATGGCGGTCGCGCTGGTGGACACGCTTGCTCAATCTCGCAGCCGAACTGCCTTATGCTCTGCCGGGTGTGGTGCTGTCGATCGCCGCATTGCTGATGTTCCTCAAACCTTTGCCGGTTGTCGGGCTGCATCTCTATAATACGATCTGGATTATTCTCTACGCCTATCTGGCACGGTTTTTGGTGCTGGCATTGCGCCCGACCATTACCGGTCTGCATCAGATCGACCGTGCTCTGGAAGAGGCGGCACAGGTGGCCGGTGCTGGACTGCTGACACGCCTGCGCACCATCGTGTTTCCGTTGGTAGCACCGGCAACTCTGGCCGGTGGTGTGCTGATTTTCATGACCGCTTTTTCGGAGCTGACTGTTTCCGCGCTATTATGGTCATCGGGATCGGAAACGCTGGGCGTGGTGATTTTCTCTTTTGAACAGGGTGGCGATTCACCCTATGCGGCGGCAGTCTCTGTGCTGGTCGTGTTGATTACATTCTTACTGATGCTGGTGACCAATATGTTCGCCAGATATCTGCCTGACGGAGTTCTGCCATGGCGGGATTGACTATCTCTCAGCTTTCCAAAAGCTTTAACGACACCAAAGTGCTGACCGATGTGTCGCTGGACATCGCCAATGGTGAATTCATTGCGGTGCTGGGGCCTTCCGGCTGTGGCAAGACCACATTGCTGCGTATGATTGCCGGATTTGAACAGGCGAATGACGGTGTGATCTATGTCGGCGATAATCTGGTGACCGGCAAAGGACAATTCGTGCCGCCGGAAAAACGCCGTGTCGGTATTGTGTTCCAGAACTATGCTCTCTGGCCGCATATGACTGTTTCGGAAAATGTGGGCTATAGTCTGAAGATAGCCAAGGTGGAAAAGACTGAGCGTGAACACCGTGTGCAAGAGGCACTGAAGCTGGTTGATCTGCAGGGCTATGGGGATCGTCGTCCGGCCAATCTTTCCGGTGGGCAGCGTCAGCGCGTAGCATTGGCGCGTTGTCTGGTGGCTGCGCCGTCGCTGGTGCTGTTTGACGAGCCGCTGGCCAATCTGGACGTGCATTTGCGCGCATCGATGGAAGATGAGTTTGCGCGCTTCCATAAGCGTACCGGCACGACGATTATCTATATCACCCACGATCAGGCCGAGGCGATGGCACTGGCCGACCGTATTGCGGTGATGGACAAGGGCAGGCTGATGCAGTTTGCTTCGCCGAAAACGCTTTATAATGAACCGGCCAATGCGATGGTTGCGTCCTTTATTGCGCAGGGCATGGTGCTGCCTGCGGAGATTTTGAGCGTCAATGGCAGTGGTTCCTGTGAAGCCGTGGTGCTGGGGCAGCAGGTGCGGTTGCGTTGTCGTGCTGATGAAGTGGTGCGCAAAGACGCACAGATTTGTATCCGTGAGGATGATCTGGAACTGGTGAAACAGGACGGATTTGCTGTGCGGGTGACACGCTCGGTCTATCAGGGCGGTGCATCACGGATTGAAGCTGTTGCTGAGCAGGCACCGGAACTGAACCTGCATTTCAATCTGCCGGATCCGCTGCATCTCAAAGCGGATGATGTGGCGCAATTACGTATCCGGTCAGGCTGGGTAATACCGGAAGCAGGTGCCGTATGAAGATCAATCTCTATGGCGGTTTCGGTGAAAAAGGACGCTTAGGCGTTGGTATTAGCACAACTAAAACCAGGTTGCTGTTTGATATCGGTATTAAAGTCGGAGCTACAGGCCGCGATTATTATCCGCTGATTGAAAGCACAGAGATTTCCGCGCTGGATGCTGTGCTGATCTCCCATGCCCATGAGGATCATGTCGGCGGTTTGTTGTGGTTGCTGGCGCAGGGCTTTCAGGGGCGCATCCTGATGACTGCCGAGACTTTGGCAGAAACAGCTCAAACTCTGAAGAATTATGCCGAGCAACAGCATTTGGAAAAGATTGTCTTTCCGCAGGAACGCATTGAACTGTTCAAAGCAGGCGATGTGCTGACCATTGGTGATGCGGAAATCACCACCGGTCGTTCCGGCCATGTGGCAGGCGGCGTGTGGTTCTGTGTTGAGGCCGAAGGGCACAAAATTCTCTATAGCGGTGATGTGGTGCCGGATAGTCCGGTGCTGGAGATGGATGCATTTCCGCAATGTGATCTGTTGCTGCTGGATGCCTCTTATGGTGCTGATGCTGTTTCGGGGGACACACGGGCACAGCAAATCCGAGAATGGATTTTGCAGAACCGTGATGGTTGTCTGCTGCCGACACCACTCTCCGGTCGCTCGCTGGAACTGATGGCACTGATGCCGGTTAATTTTGCTATTCATGCGGATATGCGTGCTGCACTGGCCGAGCAGATTGCAGCGACTGGTGCCCTGCGGGATGGTGTGGCCGGACGGTTGAAACAATTGCTGCATCAGGCGCAGGACTGGCGTGAAGATCAGGCGCTGCCGCGCTGTCCGCTGCTGACATTTGACGCGATGGGACAGGCAGGGCCTTCCGCCTATGCCATGAACCGTGCGTTGCGCACCGGCTGGCCGGTTTTGCTGACCGGTCACGTGCCGGAAGATACACCGGCCTTTGATATGTTGCGGGACGAGCTGGCGGACTGGATCAGATTGCCGACCCATCCGACTTTGAGCGGCATGGTCGCGCTTTGGGAGCAGGCGGGTAAGCCTGATATGCTTGGTCATTCCTGCTCGGCTCAATTGCTTGGCGAACTGGCAGAGCATATCCCAGTTGTGCGTCAGGATGTGAAGAGCGGTGATGTGATAGAATTGGGAGAAGCCTGATGCGTATTTTGCTTTGTAACGATGACGGTATTGATGCGGAAGGTCTGGCTTTTCTGGAACGTGCTGCACGGGCATTGAGTGATGATGTGTGGGTGGTGGCACCGGATGGTAAGCGAACAGCTGCGGGTGCATCCATCACCATAGGCAAACCACTGACCATGATGAAGCGCGGAGAGCAGCGTTACTCCTGTTCCGGTACGCCTGCCGATTGTGTTGTGTCGGCGATGAGCTGGCTGTTCAAAGATCAGGCCAAGCCTGATCTGGTGCTGGCAGGGATTAATGACGGGCGCAATGTGGCCGAAGATCTGGCCTATTCCGGTACGCTTGGTATTGCCCGTGAGGCAACATTCTGGGGTATTGCGGCCATTGGTTTTTCACAGGTCAAACAGCCGCGCCGTGGTGAAGATGATCTGGCGGCGCTGGTGCAATTACTGCGCAACCTGTTCGAGCAGCGTGCAGACTGGCAGAGAGAAGGGCACTGGCTGAGCATTAATCTGCCGCATAGTCTGCCTGCGCCAATTGCCCAGCCGCGCATCGGTCGGGACAAGATTGCCTCTGCCGCAGATGTGGTCAGCATAGATGGTGATGAGACAGTGCTGATGGTGCCGCGCGGACGTCCGCATTCATCTTCTGAAGGCGATGATAATGATCTGATTGATCGCGGTTTCATCTGCATCAACCGGCTCAACTGGTTTGGTGAGACGGTGCTAAGTGAAAATCTTATCAAATCCTTAGACAGATAAGTTTGTCTTTCGATTCAGATATGAAAAAAGA
>NZ_ANNO01000029.1:0-10821 GCF_000409565.1 Pseudochrobactrum sp. AO18b | reverse complement strand
CCGGGGCCTTTTCTTTTTCCTGTCGAATTTAGTTAGGCTTTATTGAGATTATCAGGGCACAATGGCACCAAATATCTTTGTCACTGTGAAAGCACTATTACCCTTATGCCGACCCTCACCCGCCTGATTATCCTTCTGGCTCTGATTTCTGCCTGTATTTACGGGCTGATGCTGGTGCTTGTGAAAACGGTCAGTCCGGTGACATCAGAGATTGTTGTTCGCGTACCGGCACATAAAATGGTGCAGCAACCGCGCGATACAGCACCTGTCAGCCCTGCCCCTGTGCCATCGCCCTATACAGAGGGTGAACCGGAGGCTGAAGATGCAGAATAATCTCTCAACAGATGCTGCAATCGACTCGTTTCTGGAAATGATGAGTGCGGAACGGGGTGCCGCCGAGAACACGCTGGAATCCTATCGCCGCGATCTGGAAACCGCTGCGGAATTTATGGCAGGCCGCAAAACCGGACTGGTTTCAGCCAATTCCGTCGATATTAAAGCCTGCCTTGATGAGATGAATATTCAGGGCTTCGCTTCCACTTCACAGGCACGCCGCCTCTCCTCTTTGCGACAATTCTTCCGCTTTCTCTATACTGAAGGTATGCGCAGCGACGATCCGACCGGTATCATCGATGCGCCGAAGAAAAATCAGGCGCTACCCAAAATTATGAGCGAAGACACCGTTTCAAAGCTACTGGCGCAGGCTGAAACAGAAGCGCAGCCCCAGGAAGATATGAGCGGTTACTTCAACGCCGTGCGTCTGCATGCGTTGCTGGAACTGCTCTATGCCACCGGTATGCGTGTCACCGAGCTTGTCGGCCTGCCGGAGAAAACTATCCGCAGCAATCAGCGCTTTCTGCTGGTGCGCGGCAAAGGTGCCAAAGAACGCATGGTGCCGCTCTCGGTCAAAGCGCAGAATGTCCTGCAGCTTTATGTGAGTCTGCGTGACAGAGTACCGGAATGGCAGGACAGTCCCTGGCTGTTTCCTGCCCGCTCGGAAAGCGGTTATCTGGCACGGCAGGTCTTTGCCCGTGATCTGAAAGCACTGGCAGCGCGTACCGGTATTGCAGCCGCTGCGGTTTCTCCCCATGTGCTGCGTCACGCCTTTGCCAGTCATCTTTTGCAAAATGGTGCAGATTTACGTGCAGTTCAGCAATTATTAGGCCATTCGGACATTTCTACGACACAAATTTATACCCATGTGCTGGAAGAAAGACTGCATCAGCTCGTTGCAACGCATCATCCGCTTGCCGATTGACGCTATGAAGTTTAAGAGAAACATATTCGGCAGATAGATTTTTCTGTCAGACAATCTATATAGGACAGATGAAACCCTCTCTCAGACCTTAATGTCTGATGGTTTTAGTCTCCGGAGCGTAATAGTCAGGTCATATGTATAATTACCTTGATTTCGAAAAACCCGTCGCAGATCTCGATGGTCAGATCCTCGAACTGAAAAAGCTGGCGCAGGAAAGCGGCAGTGTCGAGATGAGTGATGAGATACGGCGCCTTGAAAAGCGCTCTAGCGACGCGCTGAAAGATATTTACCGCAAACTCACCCCTTGGCAGAAAGTGCAGATCGCCCGTCATCCGGACCGTCCGCATTGTCTGGATTATGTGAACCGCCTGTTTACAGAATTCACGCCGCTGGCCGGTGACCGTAACTTTGCCGAAGATCAGGCCATTCAGGCCGGTTTTGCGCGTTTTAACGGTCAGGCTGTTGCGGTGCTCGGTCAGGAAAAAGGCAATGACACCAAGACCCGCCTGAAACATAATTTCGGTTCCCCGCGTCCCGAAGGCTATCGCAAAGCCATCCGTATAATGGAGCTGGCTGACCGTTTCAAACTGCCGGTAATCACATTCATTGATACTGCCGGTGCCTATCCGGGTGTGAGTGCGGAAGAGCGCGGTCAGGCAGAAGCCATTGCCCGCTCGCTGGAAATGAGCCTGAAACTGCGTATACCGGTTATCACGGTTGTAATCGGTGAAGGCGGTTCCGGTGGTGCGATTGCGATTGCTGTCGCCAATCGCGTTTACATGCTCGAACATGCAATCTATTCGGTGATCTCACCGGAAGGTGCTGCTTCTATTCTGTGGCGTGATTCGACCCGTGCCAAAGATGCAGCCACCAATATGCGCATCACTGCGCAGGATCTGCTTGAGTTGAAAATCATCGATAATATTATTCCTGAGCCTCTCGGCGGCGCACATCGCGGTAAAAATGCGATTATCGATGCTGCAGGCGAAGTGATTGCAACAGCGCTGAAATCTCTTGAAGGCGTGGACGGCGAAACACTGAAACAGGAACGTCGTCAGAAATATCTGGCCATGGGTCGTAATCTCTGAGTGAGATTTCAACCACTTATTTCAAATTCAGGCCGCGCAACCAACGCGGCCTTTATCTTTTAAAAGCATTTCCGGCAAAAGTGCGAAGCGCTTCCGCGGGAAATCATTTCGCCGGACTGATTTCTTTTCCCGCTAGGATGCGCGGAACAAAAAAGAGCTGTTCCGGCAATTCAGCCGTCACAGGAACTGCTCTAAGGCATATGGTCAATACGGGTCATTTGCTGTAAATATTGCCCGATGCTAAGTTAATAACACTTTATCAATCATACTGACCGATACTACGGGACAAACTGATTGCGGCTGAAAATTTGCCTTTTTGCTATTTCAGGATATTTTGTTCCAACTCTTGCCTAATATTGCCGGTGACACTCATGAAACTCAGAACTGCAATTTTTGCTTCACTGATCGCAACCGTAGCACTTGCCGGTTGTCAGGGTTCAGTCTTTGATGGTGTCGGCGCTAAAGCAGAGCGTGAGCTGCCTTCCAAAGTTCTGGCTAAAATTAAAGCCAAGGGCATGAACAAGACATCGCCGGTTATGGCGCGTATCTTCAAAGAAGAAGGCGTTCTGGAAGTCTGGAAACAGAAAACCAACGGCCGCTATGACATGGTTGCGTCCTATGAGATCTGCAAATGGTCAGGCAAACTCGGTCCTAAATATGTAGAGGGTGACCGTCAGGCACCGGAAGGTTTCTATTCGGTCTCTGCTGCGCAGATGAACCCGAACTCCCAATATTACCTGTCGTTCAATCTCGGCTTTCCGAATGCCTATGACCGCGCCAATGGCCGTACCGGTCAGCATCTGATGGTGCATGGTGCCTGTTCTTCTGCCGGTTGCTATTCCATGACTGACGAAAGCATGTCTGAAATTTATGCTTTCGGACGAGATGCCTTTAAGGGCGGTCAGCGCGATTTTCAGGTTCAGGCCTACCCGTTCCGTATGACCGCCGCCAATATGGCTCGCTATAAGAATGATCCGAATTACCAGTTCTGGACCATGCTTAAAGAAGGCTATGACCAGTTCGAAATTACAAAAGTACCGCCGAAAGTCGATGTTTGCGGCAAGCGTTACGTCTTTAATCAGAATTTCCCGGGACAGCAGGGACTTTCGGCTTCTGCCGCCTGCCCGCCAATGTCACAGCCGGATTCAATCCAGTCTGCTTATTCCAGCTATCAGAAAACCTATGATGCAGCTTTTTCGAGCGCGCTGAATAAATCATCGAAAAAACAGCCTGCGCCTTCAATCATGGGTGTTCAGGAAGCAAAACTGGTATCTGACTGGAGTGCACGTCGCGCACGTGGTGAGAAAGTATCCCGCACGCCGCCATCTTTAAGCCCTGCCTCTTCCGAGACACCAGGCGCACCGGATACTGCAGCACCGACAGCGATCGCTCAGACACCTGTAACAGCACCTGCTGCAACCTCGGTTGCAGCTAATGTACCGGCAGCAGCCCAGCCTGTTCTGGATCAGAATGCAACCGCTTCTGTTCCTGTGCCGAACAATAATCCGGCAGCAGCAGCCGTTGTTGCCCCTCAGGTAACACCGGATATGCCGGCTACAACAGCTGAGAAGAAATCTCTCTGGAACCGGCTGACCGGCCAATAAAATGACCGCTGAAGCTGAAGTTTTTTATGATTTTAAGGGGCTGCAATGCCCCTTACCTGTTTTGAAAACCCGTAAAAAATTGCAAGACTTGTCTGCCGGTGACCGGATCAGGATTGAAACCACTGATCCGCTTTCCCCACTCGATATTGCCCATTTCTGCCAGTCAGAAGGGCATATTCTGCTGGAACAGCAGAATGAGGGTCGGGTTTTTCATTTTCTGATACAAAAGGGCTAAAGCATTTCACAGTCAAGTTGGATCAACTTGACGCCCGTGATAATGCGACCAAATAAAGAATCTAGAGCGAGCACTATGATCCAATCTGGACGTAAACCGCTCTAAGACTTTTAGCCTTTCATGGAAAAACCGGGAATTGCCAGCGGATTATCAGTCAGCGCCTGTGCATCAGCCTGATCAATACGCGGCTTGCCTAAAAACGCATCAAACAGATCACGTATATAAGCCTCATCCAGATCTTTGGTAATCAGAACCAGACGTGTCTGATATTTGCTGTCCTGCAATTCCTGCGGCCAGCTTTTCAGGCGCACAGGCGGATGCAAAATCTGCTGCACACCGTGAATAACCAGCGGTCGTTCAGCATCTTCAGCAACAGCGATAATCCCTTTCATGCGCAGTAATTTGTCGCCGTGGGTAGAGCGCAGCAAATCCAGAAACATTTCAATGGCTGCAAAAGGTACCGGCGCATCATGTTTCAGCGAGAATGAACGGATTGTCTCATCGTGATGGTGGTGATGATGATGTCCATGCTCACCGTGATGATGGCCGGAACAGCCTGCACCATGTATTTCACAAACGTGGCCGTGATGATCATGATGATCGTCATAACTGTCTGCTTTCAGCCAGTTCTGCACGTCCGGTGTCTTGCCTACCGGATTGTACAATCCGCAATCAAACAAAGCTGCATAACCGATATCGTCTGCAACATTGTCATAGATTTCGGCTGCCGGATTAAGGTTTCTGATCCGCGTCTTTAAAGCTGTAAGCTGTGCTGTATCGGCAAGATCAGATTTGGTCAGAACAATCCGGTCGGCAACAGCAACCTGTTTCACCGCCTCGATATGGGCATCCAATGTCGCCATACCATTCACAGCATCAACTGCGGTAATCACACCGTCCAGTTTCAGAACCTGCATCAAAACCGGATGCCCCATCAGCGCCTGCAATACAGGCACCGGATCAGCCAGACCGGTTGTCTCGATCACAATGCGCTGCAAGGCATTGATCTTGCCCATCTGCACCCGTTCAATCAGATCCGCCAGTGTGTCCACCAGCTCACCGCGAACGGTACAGCAGAGGCAACCATCAGCAAGCTGAATAACCCCGTCGGCCGTCTGCTCAACAAGCAGATGATCTATACTGACATCACCAAATTCATTGATGATAACCGCCGTATCCTGCAAGGCAGGATCTTTCAGCAGCCGGTTGAGCAATGTGGTTTTTCCTGCTCCCAGAAAACCTGTGAGCACAGAAACGCTGATCGGTTTGAAGGACATGTTAATTCACTGCTGTTGTCAGATTACCGCGCATAGGACGCTGCAGCGGAATCGGCACTTGTGAAATATGCAGCACACCGCCTGCCTGCACTTCCGGTGCTTTGGCGACCAGTCCGACAGGAACCGCAACCGGTTCACGGGTCATCGCCGTAATATAAGGCGAATTGATTTTCAAACGGCCTTCCACATCACGTCCGTCCCAGCGGTCCGACATAGCCTGCTGGCTGCAAATCTGCGCCCGCAAATCTGTGGCCTGATTATTATTACTGCCATAAGGCACAAGGCTGGCAAGCGTTGCACCGCCGCCGCCACGGGTAGCAAACCCATTTTGCAGCAATTCCGCAGCCTGCACAGCGCGGTCTTCCTGTTTGGCTGCACCCAGCACAACAGCAACAATTGTACGGCCGTTTCGGGTTGCAGAGCCGGCGAGGTTAAATCCGGAAGCGCAGATGAAGCCGGTTTTCATACCGTCAGCGCCGTTAAACCGGCCGAGCAGAATATTGTAATTGGCCTGAACTTTTTTGCCCTCACCCGGATCAATCGCTTCCGTATTAAAGTAATGCGCATATTCAGGAAATTCACGACGCAGCTGCGCGGCAAGCAAAGCCATATCGCGCGCGGTAGAATAATTGTTCGGATCAGGCAGACCATGCGGATTAGTAAAGTTTGAACCGAACATGCCAATGCGTCTTGCCTCGGCATTCATCATTTTTGCAAATCCGGCTTTGCTGCCGCCAACGGATTCAGCCACCGCAACGGACACGTCATTGGCGGATTTCACCATCATGATTTTCAAAGCACTGTCCAGTGTCATTACCGAACCGGCTTTATAGCCCATTTTGCTCGGCGGTTCTTTTGTCGCTGCAACAGACATACGCACCGGCGATTCCAGTGTTTTCTGACCGGAGCGCAAAGCGCGGAACACCACATAGGCTGACATCATTTTGGTCAGCGATGCCGGATACCAGCGCTTAAAAGCATCATTATGCGCCAGTACCTTACCGGTCGACACATCAACAGCCATATAGGGATTGGCTTGCGCCACTGAAACAGCCTGCGAAATTGCAAGGCATGAGACAGTCATTGCCAGAACAGATTGTTTTAAAATATTCGGGATCATGGGATGACCACCTTTCAAGGCGTAATATTCGGTATTCAGATATCCGGAACTATATCCTGCTTCACCGCAGATCAGAACCTGCATTTGTTTCGTCAGGTCTTCAAACGGTATAAAGCGGCAAAAATCCGGTCATCAGAAAAAATGCCTGCACATTTTTCTTAAGTAAACTTTTCTACCTCAGACACTGCATAAAAGGCAAAGACCGATTGGCGAAATTTTATAAAACACACTATGTTATCTGAGAGCGTTGTGTTTTACCCACACCCGCTCATAGTGTGTATAATTTTATTGCATCATTACTGTGACGAGTGATTTCAGTTTTATGCAGTCCACATACCGCCTCGCTCATAATGCCTCGGAGGAGAGGCACACAGGTTCGGAGAACAGAAATGCCGCTTTTAGATCGCGCCGCACAATTAAAACAGGAAGTCAGCCTGTGGCGCAGACATTTACACAGCAAACCGGAATTACTCTATGACGTGCATGAAACTGCGGCATTTGTAGAACAAAAACTGCGTGAATTCGGCTGTGATGAAGTTGTGACCGGTATCGGACGCACCGGTGTTGTCGGCGTTATTAAAGGCAAAAAAGGTGCGGGGCAGGCAATCGGTTTGCGTGCGGATATGGATGCATTACCGCTGACTGAAACCGGCACACCGGAATGGGTTTCGCAAAATCCGGGCAAGGCACATTCCTGCGGCCATGACGGCCACACCTCCATGCTGCTCGGTGCTGCAAAAATTCTCTGCGAGACCCGTGATTTCTACGGCGAAGTCATCGTCATTTTCCAGCCTGCCGAAGAAGGCGGTGCCGGTGGTCTGGCTATGGTCAAAGACGGTATGATGGAGCGCTTCAATATTGTTGAAGTTTACGGCATGCATAATATGCCGGGCATCCCTGTCGGCGAGCTGGCCGTTTGCAAAGGCCCGATCATGGCCGCGACTGATGAGTTTACCATCAGCATCAACGGCAAAGGCGGCCATGCCGCACAGCCGCATCGCAACATTGATCCGATCGTTATCGGCTCCCAGCTGGTCACCGCATTGCAGAGCATTGTTTCACGTGGATCAAACCCGCTGGATTCACTGGTAATCTCGGTCACCAAATTTAATGCCGGTGAAGCTTACAATATCATTCCGGAAAAAGCTGTGCTCGCGGGCACAGTACGCAGCCTCACAAAGCACAACCGTGCTTTTGCCGAGCAGCGTATGCGTGCCCATTGTGAAGCCTTTGGTCTGCTCAATAATATCAAGATCGATCTTGATTTTAAAAACAACTATCCGGTGACATTCAACCATTCAGGCCAGACAGAAATCGCCGCCGATGTTGCTGACAAGGTCAGTATCAATGGTCCGATCACCCGTGAAGTTGAACCGATGATGGGTGGTGAGGATTTCTCCTATATGCTCGAAGCGCGTCCGGGTTGCTATATTTTCCTCGGCAATGGCGAGAGCGCAAACCTGCATCATCCGGCCTATGACTTTAATGATGATGCCCTGCCCTATGGCATGAGCTACTGGGTTGAGCTTGCACAATATCGTCTCAAAGACGCGCAGCTAGCGCCGGCTGAGAAAATGGCAGCCTGATCTCAGACTGCAAATTAAACAGGTTTCTGTTCAGCGAAGAGGCATAATCCCCTCTTCGCTTTTTTATTTCTCATCAGACTATTCCGGTATTTTCTGCCCTGCCTGCCCTTGGCTTACGGTCAAAAAATCAGTATGTGTGCACCATACTATCCGGTCCCGTAGCTCAGTAGGATAGAGCGACAGATTCCTAATCTGTAGGCCACTGGTTCGAATCCAGTCGGGATCACCATTTCTCTCTCCCCCTACCAACCGCTTGTATGAACGGAACAAAAACCTAAGTAAGGTTTAGTTGTTCGATAAAGCGGATTCTGGCTATGAATGATAATCAAGAGACTGTAACAAAACCGGCACTGCATATGGCCTTTAAAACCGATATTCTCATTATTGGTGCCGGACAAGCCGGTTTATCATCTGCTTATCATCTGCAAAAACTGGGTCTGAAAGCAGGCCGCAATTTTATCATTCTCGATAAATCGCCCGATGCCGGCGGCGCATGGCAATATCGCTGGCCTTCCCTCACACTCAGCACAGTAAACCGGATTCATGACCTTCCGGGTATGTCTTTCGCAGATGTTCTGGAGCCCGAAGTATCAGAGGTCAAAGCATCCATTGCTGTTCCCCGATATTATGCGGCCTATGAAAAGAAGTTTCATTTGCCGGTTTACAGACCGGTGAGCGTCAATGTTGTTTGTGAGCGCAATGAGCGTTTTCGTATTGAAACCGATAGGGAAACTTTCACTGCCCGCGGATTAATCAATGCCACCGGCACATGGGAGACACCGGTCATACCGCATTATACCGGTGCTGAACTTTTCAAAGGACAGCAGCTTCATACCCGCGATTATCAGACAGCTGAAGCATTCATCGGTAAACATGTTGTCATTGTCGGTGGCGGTATTTCCGCTCTGCAGCTGCTTGATGAAATTTCACAAGTCACCACAACAACATGGGTAACCCGCAGCGAACCGCAATTTCGTGAAACACCATTTACAGAAGAAGATGGCCGAGCAGCTGTGGCTATTGTCGAAGATCGTGTCCGCCGCGGTTTGATACCCGGCTCTGTTGTTTCTGTAACCGGTATTCCCCTCACCCCTGCTTTGCATGCTGCCCGTGAACGTGGTGCATTAAACCGCCTGCCAATGTTCAGCGAGATAACAGAAACAGGTATCCGTTGGGCAGACGGCACAGAACAACGTGCCGATGTCATCTTATGGTGTACCGGCTTCCGCAGCTCCCTCGATCATCTGGCGCCATTACAAATCCGCGAATCCAATGGCGGTATTATTATGGGCGGCAGACTGGCAACACAGGTCGTGAATGACCCGCGTATTCATCTCGTTGGCTATGGCCCTTCTGCTTCAACCATCGGAGCCAATCGCGCAGGCGCTGCAGCCGCTAAAGAGCTGAGCGAATATCTTGAGCTGAATAAACAATATGCATAACGGATTTTGATTTCGTGAAACCTGTAAATCATAAAAAATGCCGTTAAGTTTTTGCTAACCACGATGATTCACGTGAAACAACTATGCTTTTACCGCCACGCCTGCCGGTAAGAATAGCGCTAAAGTGTCCGCCTCTTGACTATCCCATATGATGCGCGTTGACCTCTCTCCGAGAACTGATTATTCGTTTTGATCGGGACGCGGAACAGAGGGAGATTTTCATGCGTACACTTTTCCTGGCTTTGCTGTCGACAGCTATGGCCACAACAATGATTGCTGCACCGGCAAATGCCAAAGATGTCAGTGTTGCTGTCACAGCAATTGTTGAACATCCGGCTCTTGATGCTGCCCGCGACGGTGTAAAAGATGCACTGGCCGCAGCCGGTTTTAAAGAAGGTGAAAATCTGAAATTCACCTATCAGTCTGCTCAGGGCAATCCTGCGACAGCTGCTCAGATCGCCCGTCAGTTCATCGGTGAAGCACCGGATGTAATTGTACCGATCTCCACACCATCTGCGCAGGCCGTGGTTTCCGGCACCCGTGATATTCCGGTTGTGTTTACTGCCGTGTCTGATCCGGTTGGCGCACAGCTTGTTAAAAACATGGAAAAGCCTGGCGGCAATGTCACCGGTCTGTCCGATCTTTCACCGGTTGCTGATCACATCAAACTGATCAAAGAAGTAGCTCCGAATGTAAAGACCATCGGCTTCCTTTATAATTCCGGTGAGGCCAATTCGATTTCGCTTCTCGAAGGCCTGAAAGTTGCGGCCAAAGAAGGTGGTCTGGAAGTGGTTGAATCAGCTGCAACCAAATCGGCTGAAGTTCAGGGCGCAGCCCGCGCTTTGATCGGTAAAGCAGACCTGATTTATATCCCGACCGACAACACTATTATTTCTGCGCTTGAAGGTGCGGTCAGTGTTGCGGAAGAAGCCAAGATTCCTCTGATGACTGCCGACACAGATTCCGTCAGCCGCGGTGCTTTCATCGCTCTCGGTTTCAACTATTATGATGTTGGCAAGCAGACCGGTGAAGTTGTTGTCCGTATTCTGAAGGGCGAAAAGCCTGGTGATATTCCGGTGAAAGTTGCCGCCGGTACAGATCTGGTTGTCAATCTGGTTGCAGCAAAGAAAATGGGTATTGAAATCCCACAGGCTGTGGTCGATCGCGCCAGCAAAGTCATCAAAGAATAATCTATTTTCTAGAGCGCCGTG
>NZ_ANNO01000028.1:0-2743 GCF_000409565.1 Pseudochrobactrum sp. AO18b | reverse complement strand
AAGGTTGCTGTCCTGACTTTTGATGACGGCTTCCTGAATGTGCTGGAAAATGCCGCACCGGTTCTGGCAGAATGCGGCTTCACCGCCACGAATTATTTTGTGGCCAACCAGATTGGTGGCAGCAATATCTGGGACAAGGCAATTGGCATTCCGGAAATGGCATGTATGTCCGTTACGCAAATGCGGGAATGGGCGGCATTGGGGCATGAAGTCGGCGCCCATACGCTTGATCATGTCAATCTGAATGACACACCGGATGAAGAAGCCCGCCGCCAGATCAGTGAATCAAAATCACGTCTGGAGGACATGCTGGGCGCAGAGGTTCCTCATTTTTGCTATCCCTACGGTGCCAATAATCAGACGCACCGCTTAATGGCACGCGAGGCAGGTTTTCAGACTGCGGTCACAACAATTGCCTCGCGCGCAAAACCAAATGATGACCCGTTTGGCATTCCGAGAATATATATCCGTCGCAATCATACATTGCCGGAATTTTTATACCGTGTGTATTTCCGTTGAGTTTTTTCCTTTCGCCACAACAGAGCGATCAAGCAACAAAATGAGTGAGGCCGTAATTCAATCAGAACGCCCTCATTCATCTTGTAAATTGCTGGGTCACAAACCTTATTTTGCAATATTTAGGTGCGTCTGCACCGCTTTGCGCGCAGCCCTGCTTAATTTCCTCTACCATAAGAAAGCAACTGTTCTGGACATTGCATGGAGGATGGCTACTGCTTGACATATCAAAACAACGATTAGCAATTTCCTTTGCTTTTACCTCACCCACCGCTTGTACACATGATCCATTGGCCATATCTGCAGCTTTATGTGCAGGTACCGTCACATGGGATTGTCCGGATGTTCCAGCTTTTACATGAGGTACGCAGGATAAATCTCCCTCCTGGCATTGCAACTGGACACGGGAACGAACCATGCAAAGCCACCGATCACCAGGCATGTCGCAACGGTTCGTCTCCATGTAATCAGCTACCCGCAATTGTTTTTAAGTTCTAGCCCGCCGCCGAGCCGCACAAACAATTCGATACCATCGCCTCGAAGCTTTCAATGCATGGAAAATTGCGGCGGGTGTCGCCTGAAGATCTACGAGCCGCTGACCTTTCCGCACAAAGAAACTTAACGTGACAAGACCGTTGGACTCTTTGCGATGAGTACAGACCAAGCCTCATGAGCTTCGCGCTCTGTTTGCACCCAATGAGTTGAGCACAACTTTTTTCGGGCAATTTGGGGGCGTTCATACGATTCCTCACTGTGAGATGTGGTGCTACCCAGACTGGAAAGTAGGGTACCCCCCCCACAATCTAAACTGTGAGGGGGTATCTTTCTAAGTGATTGATTTTGTTGTATTATATTCTCACCCTTCTAATGATATAAACACGCCATTTTTTTGAATGTTTTTTGAGGGGAGCGCGCAAATCAAAAAGCGCTGTAGCGACCGAGAAAAACGTCAAAAAAGAATAATGGCTAAATACAAACTGGAAATTTGGAAACCGCTGATCTAAGCGCGACGCAAATTAAAAAGTGTAACGCTGACAAGTTACATTTCCTGCTTAACCGTCATTCAGCTTTCGAGATTATTAAAGGACTTTTCAAAAACAACAATTGGCTGTCAATCGGCGTTTAAACGGGGTCGGAACAAGAGCAGTCAAAAATCGTATGCTAAGGCAGAGCGAATGAAGAACCTACTGGAGTGCACGAGAGTTGCCCCACTTCCATAATCGCTTAAACGGTCAAATCAGAAGCGCGATAATATGTGGCGCTTTTTAACTCGAAGTAGGTGCACAATTCATCCCGGTCACGAGCCGGCGCATAGACCATCCGCTCTCCAGTCGTGTGCATTCCCAGTTTCAACAATAGATTAGGAGAAACGGTATTATTGTTTTGGGCTCCTGCTCGCATAGAATGAGTTTTCAATTCTTCAAAACAGGCAGCAATGATACCTTTGGCGGCTTCATACCCAAATCCCATGCCGTGAACTTCCTCAGAAAGCCAGTAGCCGATTTCGCCAATTCGCTTTCCATCACATTCTTCAAAATCGACCTTGATCCAGCCAATAACCTGATTGTCAGCTTGGTTTACAATTACCAGTGGAAGCGTGCGTTGTTCTGAATGCCCAATAAGCGCTTTATCAATAATCCTCTCTGCCGCTTCTGGCGTAAGAGGGTATGGCCAAACTGCCACCCAACGGCTGATCGCAGGTGTCATTAGTTTTTGCAGTGCAGCGCTATCTGATACCGTGACCAGACGCAGTTCCAAGCGCTCAGTTAGCATTTTGAACGATTGCCCCGGCTCACTTCTCATTCATTTTCCGATGGTTGTTAGCAGCCTGTTTCCGGATGCGCATGATTGTTTGTCTGCTTGTGACAAATTTCCGAGCAATTGCCGAAATACTTCTTCCTTCCACCAGATCGGCGAGGACGTCCTGTTTTTGTTTATCGTCAAATGTGGATGGACGACCCAAAGATTTCCCTTCCGACTTGGCGCGTTTGAGGCCTGATTGCGTCCGTTCGATCAGAAGGTCGCGCTCGAACTGCGCCACGGCGTTCAGCACATTCATGGTCATTGTACCGGCTGAACTGGTTAGATCAGCACCACCTAATGCGAGGCAGTAAACCCTGACGCCCATTTCTGCGAGGGCTTGGCTCTGTTGCAAAAATTTTGCCGATGTCCGAAAGAATGCTGACAATTTTCAGCGAGACTTTTGATGAACGATTTCAAGTGGCGC
>NZ_ANNO01000027.1:0-4007 GCF_000409565.1 Pseudochrobactrum sp. AO18b | reverse complement strand
CTCGCCCAGAATCTACAAGGTCAGACCGCTTGACAGCAGAGAACGAGGGGCTTTCCTTGACAACTATATTTTTTGCAACAGAGCCGAGGGCTTTGACGGTACTACTTACATCGATAGCATCACGACCAAGGCGGTCGAGCTTGGTGACGATCAGAATGTCACCGGCCTCCATCTTATCCAATAATCGGGAGAAACCACGGCGCTGCGCAATGGCCGTGCTGCCGGAAACCGTCTCGGTGACGATCCGGCGCGGCTCGATATGGTAACCGGCAGCTTTAATTTCCTGGATCTGGTTTTCGGTGGTCTGTCCGGTCGTGGATACGCGAACATAGGCAAAGGTACGTGGCATGGGCTCATTTCGTCCGAATAGGATGTCCGAAATATCTCCTCTGTTCGAAAACCTGTCAAGATAATTTGTGGACAGGGTGTTTTGCCCCTGTACGCAATCGGACGTTTTCGGACAGGGTAGGGGGCAGTTCTGGCTACAAGTCCCGTGCTCCGCATAATGGTACCATCCTCCGTTGCCAGCAAAGTGGCCTTCTGTCTATAATCTCATTGGACGCGGTTTGCTGAGCCTAATGGTTCAACCCCTCTGATAACCCCAAACCGAGCCCACTGCTTACCTGCCTCTGCTTAGTCCGGGTTGTCCGGGTCATCGACTAGGCAACCGATCCCGTGACAACCGATATAGTTGCCATCTGTATCGAAATTTGGTTCGCCGTTTTTGTCATATTGCGGACGATCATCTATTTCGTCGTCGGGGTTATCCAGTGTGCATCCAATACCGTGACAGCCATTATAGCCGTCATGATCGCGATAGTTGCTGGTCGTGTGATGATGCTTGTGTTTGTCATCTTCCGCCACGCCTGCGATAATTGCGCCAAGCACGGCTCCCGCAGCAACGGCGCCAACATCATGTCCCCGATGGTCATACATCCGGGCACCGGGATCGAAACCATCCCCGCGGCCATGGTGATAACCGCCTACGTCTGCAAAGACCCCGGAGCAGCCCTGCGCCACCCACACGTACTTGCTGTTCGGGTTATAGCCCCAAGTCTTGTTAAGAATGCAAGGCGACCCGGAGATCTGGTGAATGAGTTGCGGCTTGGAAAGAGGGCCGGCGTAACACTCATCATATTGATAATTGCGGGATCGGCATTCAACTGTGGTCTGGGCCTGCGCTTCTCCCACAAGATGCGGCACAAACATTGTTCCAGAAAGTGCGACACTTGCCGCCGTGATGGTTCTGATCATTACCCTTCTCCGATTATTACTATTGATTTCCGAAATATTTGCGACGGAGAACGCCAAGTTCTCCTGTCTCCTGTTCGGCCAATATCTGCAAAGTCACCTCATGGGCGATGGGATCATTGTGCTGAAAGCCGAAACCATATTTGTCAGGATGGAAAATCGGTCCAACGACCGACAGCGCACTATGCGGATTTGAGTGCACGTAATATTCAAGCACTGGCGCATCCCCGACTATCGCCTCAATGTCTCCGTTCCGAAGAGCGTCAAGGGCGTCTTGGGTACCTTCATAGCTTCGAATATCAAGACGTAATTCACGACCATAGATCTCTGCCACGCTGCCACCAAGAACACCAACTGTTCGTCCGGGCAGGTCGGCAACAGAGTTGATCTGGTGCGTGAGTGAAAGCGCAGTCATCACACTGGAAACGGACGATGTGACATAGGCAATGACCGCCACACCGCACACCATCCAAAGTCCGCCAGAAATGCGGCCAAGCCAGCCAAGAACATTAGGCCGAGTGATCTTTCCAGAAGTCGCAACCGACATGACTTCATAGAAGCTCTCGGCCAATCCGACATGCCATTGACGGGGAAACGTTTCGTCGAACCTGCGATAGAAGAATGCGAGAAAAACCGTCGCAATGACGATGAATGATACAAGCCACAGCATGGCGCGCAAATGGCCTGCCTGTTCAAGACCGCTGATCACCTGCCAAAAGCCACCGCCGCTGTCTTTGGCGACCATTATTCTCAAACCGGCATCGTACCAGGGCTGCGAGAACAAGATTCGAGCCGCACGTTCCTTCGTGATTGTAAGGTTCGATATCGCGGCCTGCACCTCGCCGTTTTCGACTGCCGCAATCAGGGCTTCAAAAGAAGGATATTCGCGGTACTCGTATTGACGGCCAAGGGCCTTGGCCGATTTTTCCCAGAGCTCGATAGCCATGCCGGAATAACTCTGGCCGTCCTTGGTTACAAAAGGCGCGCTGATATATACCCCGGCGATCAACGGTTCGGAGGGGTCGGCCTGTTGCTGTGCCAGGCTATTGCTCACCGCACTGAAAAAAAAGGAAAAAATCAAAAACGCAGCAAGCAGGGATATCGGTTTGGATAATCTCATTGTCTCATGGGGAGTTCATTCATTTCAGTGAGATCGGCGTGCACTATGTACACGCCGATCGGCTACAACCTCTTGATAAGACGCTCTTCTGTCTGGCGATCCATGGAGCGCTGAATATTCTCGTTGTCCATCTGTTGTTGCTGCAACATGCATTGGGAATATTCGGAAGTGCCGCGTGGAATTTCGAGATTATCACAAGCGCGTTGATAAGCTTCCCGGTCCAGATCATCGAGCGTCTGGCAACCCGACAGAACACCTGCGACAATAAAAGCCAAGGGGAGTATCAAGCGAAACATATGCAACGTCCTTTCAGTTTTTCAGGTAGAAGTTATTGAAAGCTGGCTTATGCGGATGGGGCCGGTCCGGCATGACGCCCAAAGAAGATCACAATGGACTGCAGCCAGACCAATCGGTTTGCCACCATGCAATGTGCTGCTGAGAACTAGAGCATTTCCAGCAAAAGCGCGCAGCGGTTTAGCGTAGGATAATGCGTAAAAACAACTAAATAGAGCGGTTCTACGATTCCGTTTTAACCGGAACCGCTCTAGTTGCGATAAGGTGGCAAGCTCATCATCATCCGTCAAGGAAATACACGAACAACACCATCGAGGAGATTGTCGCCGTGTGCAACGACGGATACGATCCATACTCCACATCAATTCTGGTGTCGCTGCCAGCATCACACTGCCCGGTAGAGAGTTGATTCATATATTGCGAAAGCTGCAAGGCAATTCCGGATCAACCGCCCGCTTTCACACTAACAACAATTTACAGCGCTTGTAGCATAGTTGCGTCCAGCAGTTCACCACACTTTGTTCGGCTGAAACTATCGCATCAAATCCCTTAGTCCCTCGTGTGTTAACGTCTTGATAAATCATTTCGGTGCGGTCGAACATCATCAGTCAATTTCCATCTGTTTTCAGGTAATGATGTGATTCTATTCCCAGACATGCGCGAATGAACCCCACGGAACTCTCGATATGATAAACGCATGCCAAAAGCGCCCGCTTGGGGCGGAATGGAAGCATAAAAAGCGCTATAATGGTCTTATAAATTCTGACGAATATTGATCCAAACAGCCGAAGTACGGACATAAAAGGATCCTTTCGATACCGTTCCATAAAGACCATACAGGCGTGATCTCGGTCCCTGCGGTAATAATATGTCAGCGACAAGCGCGCGGCAGGCAGAGTCTCATATGCAATAGCATGAGGAGTCCAACCGGTTCTAGCCCCCAATTTTTTTGCATCCTCATAAAGACGCCAATCTTCTCCTCCTGCTAAACCAAGGGTGGTGTTGAAACTTAACCCGGTCTTCCGGAAGAAATGAAGGTTTCCCATCCAACTTCCTGTCACAATTTTCAGAGCGTCGGCTCTTCCTTCATTGCGCCGCTTTATACAGCGTTTTTCCACGCGCTGATTGTTGTCATTGACAGCGGCCCAGACCATTCGCTGCCACCAAGAGTAGGACGGCTTAAGCGGCGCCAACCGGACCGGCGAGCCTACAATGTCGAGATCATGCAAATCACGTTCTTTTAGCAATTCGACCAGCTGAATAGCCCCTAGATTTGTAGACACCTTGTGACTTAAAAAAGAGGCAAGGAGCTTACGATGGGTAAAGCTAATTTCACCGACGA
>NZ_ANNO01000026.1:0-5905 GCF_000409565.1 Pseudochrobactrum sp. AO18b | reverse complement strand
GTCGGCAGCCTGAGCGCCGGATACTGCAACGAGAGCTGCAGCGGAGCCGAGAAGAAGGCTCTTAATGTTCATTTCTGACCTCCAGTTTGGATTTAGAACACTTTGTAGTGTTTAAAATTATGACAGATCCCACTAGTGGCGCTGCCTATCACTTTAATACCTACTCCAATCCTTCAATTGCAATACAGTATTCAACAGAGTGCGTTAGCTAGCATGACTCTGTTGCCCAAATGCCACAAAATTCACAGCGCCAAACCATATAAGGTTAATAAACCATTTAGAAGACATACAATAATTGACTTTTATTGCGAAAAACTACCTCTCTGGCTAATATTTTATCCACATTCAGCCGAGGCATTTTAAGGGCATTACTACCGTATGACTGATATCACCGCTACTTCCATTGCTTTGCTTTCAGATAAATTCGCTAAAGAACTATGGCCGAACGAAAAAAATTTTGTCTCGGTAGCTGGTCTCATTAATAATCTCATAAAGATTTACCCACGAGCTTTTAATCTGCTCACACAGCAGGATTATGAAACAATAGTAACCATCCTAAGCAAGCGGGGCTATAAACCTTCCACCATCAACAGACACATGAACGTCCTAACCAAGCTGCTTCGCAAGGCCATGCAAGAAGGCATTATTAACAATGTCTTGGTCTATAGAAGACTTAAAGAGAATGATGATCAGCTTCGATATCTATCCTTCGCTGAAGAAGATTTGCTACTAAAGCAGCTCGATCACATCGATACACGATATAAAATTCTGAGTATGTTCTTGATTGAAACCGGCATAACGATGAGTGAAGCCATTTCCTTGAAATGGCGCGACATTAAGGATGGATACGTCCATATTTCTGAGAATCAGCATAATCTGAGCAGAGCATTACCATTAACCGATCGCGCAAAAACTGTACTTTCACTTCTGGATACTACTGCTACAACTCCTTTCTGCGGTATAGATCCAGTTCGATTTCGAAGCGCTTGGCGCAACGCAATCAAAAACTCTGCGCTTGAAGGTGACAGTGCAATAGTACCCACAGTGTTACGTCATACTTGTGCCAGTCGCCTTATTCTCATGGGAGTTGATATTCGCATCGTGCAAAACTGGCTTGGCAATAGAAACTACAAAACAATGCTCAGATATGAAAAGCTGCTCGATCAAAGTGACTTTACAACCTGCCACATATTATTAAACAACTATCGGCTTCAAAAAACACGTCATCGTTATAATCGGTATTCTCCCGTGCTGCGAACTGAGACTCAGCCGAATGTATAATGCCCTGAGAAAGGGATCGTCTATAAAACCGCCATTGCTGGCAGGGCTAGACTGGTTCCGCCTCATGGGATCGAACCACGACCGGCGCATTCAAAGTGCGCTGCCCTACCTTTAGGCGAAGGCGGAATAACTGCACCAAGTGATCAATCTTGGCGGCCTCATAGAGGTCTTGAGCGACCAGCCAGAGGCGCATTGTTAAGAGGCGTGGCCGGTACTGTTTGAACCGTACCGGGTTTGCCGGAGGCCATTTATTTTAAGTTATGCTGCCCATGCTAGTTCGTCCAGCATGGAGTAGTATCGTTCTTCTGCCTCGGCTGGCGGTATGTTGCCGATTGGCTCCAGAAGACGACGGTTATTGAACCAATCTACCCATTCCAATGTGGCGAACTCGACAGCTTCGAAGTTGCGCCATGGCCCTCGCCGGTGGATGACCTCTGCCTTGTAAAGACCGTTGATTGTCTCGGCGAGCGCGTTATCGTAACTGTCACCCACACTTCCCACAGAAGGCTCGATGCCCGCCTCAGCCAAACGCGCAGAATACTTGATCGACAGGTATTGTGAACCGCGGTCAGAATGATGAACCAACCCTCCGCGATGGAGAGGCCGACGATCATGAATTGCTTGTTCAAGAGCGTCGAGCACGAAATCTGTATGCGCCGTCCGATTGGTTCGCCAGCCAACGATGCGGCGGGCGAAAGCGTCAATGACAAAGGCGACATAGACGAAGCCTTGCCAGGTTGCCACGTATGTGAAATCGGATAACCACAGCATGTTCGGTGCGGGCGCATAGAACTGCCGGTTTACTCGGTCAAGCGGGCACGGCGCAGTTTTGTCTGACACCGTGGTTTTGACTGGCTTACCACGAATGATGCCTTAAAGACCCATAGACCTCATAAGTCGAGCCACAGTGCAGCGGGCGACATCGAACCCCTCACGCTTCAATTGCCGCCAGACCTTGCGAACGCCATAAACGCAGAAGTTTTGCTAGAAGACACGACGTATCTCGATCTTCAGGCTGATATCGTTGCGGGTGCGGACCGACAGCCGGTTGATGTCCAGGCGCTTGGCGACGTTCTCGTAGTAGGTTGACGGGGCAATCGGCAATAATCTGCAGATCGGCTCGACCCCAAACACGCTACGGTATTCGTCAATGAATGAAATCATCGTTTGAAGGGGCGGTCGAGCTCCGCCTGGGCAAAATAAGCAGACGCTTTGCGCAATATCTCATTGGCCTGACGAAGCTCGCGATTCTCTCGCTCAAGAGCCTTCATCTTCTCGGCGACATCGCTCGGCAGGCCTGCTCGTTTACCAGTGTTGACCTCGGTCTTCTTCACCCACTCATGCAGGGTGGCTAGCGAACAACCAATCTTGGTAGCGATTGATGAAACGGCAGCCCACCGAGAAGGGTGCTCTGCTTCGTGATCCAGCACCATACGGATTGCACGTTCACGCACTTCAGGTGAAAACTTGTTCGTTGTTTTGCTCATAGTGGCCCCAATCTCTCAGAAGTTGGAGCCTCCGGCAAACCCGGTACGGTTCACTTTGTCCCACCAAATTTTTTGCAACAGATTTGTAAATCGTAGTTTGGATCTGTCACTTTTGAACAACTCGTGGAAAACAAAAGTTCTTCCAGCGTACTATTGAAGGCTTCGCACCTTGTCCAAGTCGGTTACAATTTCTCGAATAAAGTCACTTCTAAAATAACGATTATGCAAGTCTGTTTCGATTGTATATGAGAAGTTAGGGCTCAGATGATCCAATGAGTTTAGTGCCGCTTTAGCTGTGGGCAAATCGCCAAGACGACTAGCGACCGCGGCCGATAGGACCCAGTATAATTTACTGTCGGGAACTTGTTGGCTCTGTAGAAGCTGCCTAGCTTTATTTATCTCCGCGCGCCGGTATAGATCAGCTACAAGAAACAAGTGGTCTGAGGGTTGAGGATATGTGATCCATGTGATGGTTTCCTTAATTAGATCCTCGGCCTCTTGATAATTTCCAAGTGCAAAAAGTCGACTGCCTATAACCAGTCGCTCTCGCGCATTTATAGGTAGAATGAGGAGTGCTTGAGATACCGAATCTTCAAAGCTTTTGAAATCTTTCATTTGAAATTCGAGCACTATTCTCGCATGCAGGGTTAACCATGATGCAGGTGCGAGCTTTTGAGCATTCAGATAGCTTCTTCTGGCATCGTCCAACATCGCTTTGCTGATATCAATTTCCCCCCTGTCCGCAGCCGCGATACTATCTTCCACCTGAACGCACGCAAACAATGCCCAAGCCTGAGCGTAGTCCGGTTGCTCGGCGACAGTGTCAGCCAAACACCTCGACATCCACAAGCGATCGGCGTCTGTGATTGTAGTGAGTTTATTAAGTGCATGTGACACACACACATAGCCGGCACTCGGCTTGGTCGGAAGCTTCCGCCGTTCAAAGAGGCGTATAAGGGCGTCTTCCCCTACAAGTTCATGGACTAGAACGTCTATGGAGCGGCCATCACCCTTTTCGTGAATCTGCGATGACCAGAGCACCACCTCCGTGCGGGCATCAATAAGCTGCCAGTATATGACAAGACCGAACTTATCTGCGACCACCTCGCTAGTGATGATATAGATACTCTGGTAGGGTGGGAGTTTGAGGGCATTCGTCTGGACTTTGTCCGAATTTAACGTTCTTGTGATACTGTTTATATCGTAGTGATTTAGTGCACCCGACAACCGCACGGGCAGGCTCCGGGCAAACAGTTTTGATGGTTCGTCGTCTGAAATCACCGTTGAATCTTGTATTATAAGGATGGGTGCCCGCCACTGTTTTTGATCACGCAGGTCTGCTAGCTGGATACCAGCGAGGATGATTATCCCTGTGAATAAACAGACTGCAGCTATCCACAAGCCAATCTTCCGATGCCGAACAACGGAGCGGTTACTGATAGCGTTGACATCAGCCACTGATACTGAAGTCTCGCTGGCATCGAAAGAGACTTCGTAGCCAGTTGCTGTAGTTTCTAAATGGGCCGGTTTTTCAACGATGTTTGGAACGTAGCGTCCTAAAGGTAGAGAAATGACTACCGAATCATCAATCCCCTCCAGTTGGTAGTATTTCTCTAATGCGAATCTTAACCTGTTGGCGGTTGATCGTACAATTCCGTCCTGGGAGGGATCAAAATTTGTGTGACGGTTAAATACCTCAATCGCTATCGAGTATGATTTAATTCTCTCTCCACGACCTTCAATAGTTTCTATGACCACATAGCTCAAAAATTTTCTCAATTTATCTGAGCGGCTAAAGGCTCTTGATCGTAAGATTCGATCAAGCTGAGTCCTCGCCTTATTTATGTCGTCCATTAAGCCCCCCCCCTAACTGATATGCATTTTTGTGCATCCTCATCTTCGTTGCACAATGCCGCGGTAATTATTAATCTCAGACACAATTGACGCGATGCACAACAATTATTCAACAACTTGGTCTATAGTCGTAACAGTTTGTTACATCAAACACAGACATGCAGATCCGTTTGTAACCTTCCCGACGCTGCAAAATCCGTCAAATATATCTCATTCTGAACTTAAGGAATATTTATAGTTAAAGACCAAAGGCGAAGCACTTAGCACCTTGTACATTTCCGTTGTGTCGTGCGGAAAATGTGGTCTGATACATTCACGAGACAGGGGTCCTAAAGATCCACGGACGCTAGTCGTTTAGATGGAATGATGGGCGTACAGTTTTGCATGGCGTATTCGTCTGTGACTGTTTGAAACGATCAAACTTCCTAGTTCATTGGAGGAATAGATGTTTGATAATCTGGACACCAGATATGCTGACATTGTTCAGTCGGCAATTACGGAAGGGCGCGTGTTCTGCAGGGTTCAAGGCATTCACTCAACAATCAATGTGGACTGCATATTGTATGGGGAATGTCTTGCTGCTCTGCAGGGTAGAGATGGTCGCATTCACAGCGCGTTTGATTTTATTCCTGCACTTGAAGCGATACATGAAACCCCGCTGATCGACCAGTACATGCTTAACCAGATTCTTGATCGACTTGAACACGACGATGATGCTGTCCTCGGCTGTAATTTATCAGCAGATAACTTTAACAATCAAGATATATTGGCTGGAGTTCTTAAGCAAATTCAAAGTCGGCCTCGTCTGGCTCAACGCCTGGTGCTCGAGCTTACGGAAACGCAGGCTCTTCGAAGCTTATCGCTTTCCGCGCGTGCAATTATGGACTTACGCAGCCTTGGTTGCCGTTTGGCTTTGGACGACTTCGGCGCAGGTTTCGCGTCGCCGAGGCTCCTTCAGTTGATCGACTTCGACATAGTGAAGATTGATAAAGCCTTTATCCACGACATCCGGCAATCGGCGATCGGTTTCAACAGCCTGAACCACATGGTTGGGCTTGCTTCAAGCTTCGCCCCAATTGTGGTCGTCGAAGGTGTTGAGACGAAGGTGCAGTACGATGCGGTACTTGCTGCCGGGGCAACTCATGCCCAAGGGTATTTCTTCTCCATGCCGACTGCCTATAGTACGGTTGCACGTAACCATGCGAAGGTTTCATGACCCTTTGCGAAGTGAAGTGGTCCTGTTCATAAAAACAGGACCACTTCAGATCCGATTTTAAGAATAA
>NZ_ANNO01000025.1:0-11944 GCF_000409565.1 Pseudochrobactrum sp. AO18b | reverse complement strand
CTGGAAAGCATCGCGGAAGGTGCGGATATGTTCCTGCGAGCCTTCAAGCGCGGCCGCACCGGCGGCCTGTGCGATGGAGCAGACAGATGTAATCGACTGGCTCTGCACCGTGGCCATGGCCTTGATCAGCGGCAATGGGCCAGCGGCATAGCCGACACGCCAGCCGGTCATCGCATAGGCTTTGGACATGCCGTTGACGATCAGGCTGCGGGTTTTCAGCTGCGGGCAGGCTTTGGCAAAAGAGATAAATTCCAGCCCGTCAAAGATGATGTGTTCATAAATCTCGTCGGACAGAACCAGCACATGCGGGTGCCGTTCCAGCACCGCGCCGAGCGCTTTGAGGCTGGCTTCATCGTAGACTGCACCGGACGGATTGCCGGGGGAGTTGAGGAATAACCATTTGGTTTTCGGCGTGATTGCCTGTTCCAGAATTTCCGGTGTGAGACGAAACCCGTTTTCTTCACGGCAATGGGCAATCACCGGTTTGCCGCCGAGCAATTTCGCCATTTCCGGATAGGATACAAAATACGGTGTCGGCAGAATAACTTCGTCGCCGTCGTCCAGTGTTGCCATCAGCGCATTGAAAATGATCTGCTTGGCACCATTGGAAACGATGATCTCATCAGTGGTATAATCCAGCCCGTTCTCGCGGGAAAATTTGGCGACGATCGCCTTGCGCAGTGCCAATGTGCCGAGCGCAGCCGTATAGAGCGTGTCACCGGCTTGGGCTGCCTGATAGGCAGCTTCGGTAATATGCGCCGGTGTCGGGAAATCCGGTTCGCCAAGCCCCAGATCAATCACATCAATACCTTTGGCACTCAGTGCTTTGGCAGCTTGTGAAACGGCCATGGAGGCAGACGGTTTAACCGCTGCCAGCCGTGAAGAAATATAGGTCATTGTCTCTCCTCCGTGACATAACCCTGAATTTTATCCTGCTCGTGTGCCTTTGCGCAGCGCTGCGCCGGATCGCCATAGCCGCCGCCGCCCGGCAGGTTCAGCACCAGTCTTTTACCTGCTGGCACATGCTGCCAGCCTTTAGAGCGCATTGCGGTGCCATCATCGAGTTTCACAGAACCTGCAGTCCCGTTTTGTCCGCCATTGCGGCCACGCGGCGCTTGTGTAACACGGTCAAACATCGCGGAAAAATCAAATTCATGATTATCCGCCGCACCGATTTCGATGACTTGTCCGAGACCGCCGCGGAACTCACCGTCACCGCCGGAATCCGGTCGCAATTCCTTGCGCCAGATGATCACAGGGCCGGTATGCTCAGTGGCTTCAATCGGCATAGTGTGTACACCGGACGGGAAGGCCGTTGCCGACAAGCCGTCAAGGGCAGGGCGCGCACCCATACCGCCGGAATTGAACATCAGCACTTCGGCATTCTGTCCGCTTTGTCCTGCCACAGGGCGCACGGAAATATGAATATTCCACAGCGCACCGGCACCTTCAGCCATAATCTGACCCGGCAAAGCCTTGGCCAGTGCACCAAACACAAGATCCGGCACCATATGACCGATTACATGCCGCAGACTAACCGGCGCAGGGCGTTGCGCATTGAGAATATTGGTCTCGGAAGACACGGTGAAGAAAGCCAGCGAGGCCGCATTATTCGGGATTTCCGGTGCCAGCACGCATTTCAGCGCATAGGATGCATAGGCCTTGGTATAAATAATCGGAACATTGATACCCCAGCGGCTCATCGGGTCGCTGCCGGTGAAATCGACATTCACCAGACCATCTTTCATATCCACCACGGCGGCAAGACGGATCGGTTCATCATAACCGTCTGTGACCAGCTCATTTGACCACGAGCCTTCAGGGAACTGCGCAAGACGCTCGCGCATAGCGTTTGTGGTACGCGAGAAGATAAATTCCAACAGATTATCAAGCGATGTCAGGCCGATCTCGCGCATCATATCGACAAGACGACGATGACCGACTTCGTTACAGGCGGAGAGGGAGTAGAAATCGCCGATCACCTGATTAGGCTCGCGCACATTGGCACGCAGAATACGGATCAGGTCTTTATTGACCGCGCCGCGTTCGGCAAATTTCATGATCGGAATCTGAATACCTTCTTCATAGACGGATTTACCATCTGCCCCGAAACCACGGCCGCCGACATCGACCACATGGGCGGTACAGGCGAAGAATGCGACCAGCTCACCATTGAGAAAGGACGGCGAAACCATCGTGATATCATGGAGATGGCCGGTGCCTTTCCACGGATCATTGGTAACATAGGTGTCACCCTCGAACATCTCATCGCGCGGAATTTCATTGATAAATTCCAGCACAGCTTCGGCCATAGTATTTACATGACCCGGTGTGCCGGTCACTGCCTGTGCCAGCATCTGCCCTTGCGGATCAAACACACCGGCGGAGAGATCGCCTGCCTCACGCACCGAAGTGGAGAAGGCAGTGCGCAGCAAAGTCAGCGCCTGTTCTTCCACCACGGAAATCAGGCGGTTCCACATGACCTGCATGCGGATTTCATCCAGTTCACTCATGCGGATTTTCCTTTTTTCACCAGCAAAATTGTGCCGTCATGCTGGATAACCGCATCAAAAGGCGCGGTCACAATGGTGGAGGTTTCGCGCTCGGTAATGATCGCAGGACCCGCTACACGGTCGCCGGTCTGCAAGGTGCCACGGTCAAAAATGCCGGTCGGCAGCATTGTGCCGTTACTCGGATCAAACACATCGCGTTGCTGAGCAGGCACGATGACACGATCGCCATAGCTGACAGTGCCGCTTTGGGTGAAGTTTTGTTTCACTTCCACTTTCACCGACCATGTGACGATTTCGATTTCCGCGCCTTCAATCGGACGGCCGAAGAAACGTGCATAATTCTCAAGGAAACGCTCGCGGATTGTCGTCAGTGCCTGATCATTAAATGGCGGCTGCGGTGCTGTGACCGGAATTTCCCAGCCCTGACCGGCATAGCGCATGAAGGCGGTGACTTCACGCTCCAGTGGCGCATCAGTGCCGCTGCGCACAAAGCTTTCCGCTGCCGTGCTGAGGTCTGCCAGCGTGGCATTAACCGCATCGAGATTGATGCCGGACAGTTTGGCCAAATGTGAAACCAGAGCTTCATAGCCGAACGGTGCTTTAAGGAAGCCGATAGCGGAACCGACACCTGCGCCCTGTGGGATCAGGCATTGTTCAACGCCGAGTTTTTCGCAGAGACGGGCGGCATGCAAAGGCGCGGCACCGCCAAAGGCGATCATAATATTATCGGAGATGTTTTTGCCGTTTTCCACCGCATGAACGCGGGCGGCATTGGCCATATTCTCATCAACCACTTCGCAAATGCCGAAAGCAGCGGAAAGCGGTTTCAGATTGAGTTTAGAGCCGACATCCTTGTCGATGGCAGTTTCTGCATTCTGCACCGAGAGTTTAATCGCACCACCGGCGAAATTATCGGCATCAAGCTTACCGAGCATCAGATCGGCATCGGTAATCGCAGGACGGGTACCGCCGCGCTGATAACAGGCCGGGCCGGGCTCAGAGGCAGCACTTTCAGGGCCGGTCTGGATGCGCCCCATCGAGTCCACCCAAGCGATAGAACCGCCGCCTGCGCCGATTTCGATCATCTCGATCACCGGAATGGAGATCGGCATGCCGGAACCCTTACAGAAGCGATAGGTGCGGGCGACTTCAAAAGTACGCGCGGTTTTCGGGACAAAATTTTCGATCAGGCAGATTTTGGCTGTGGTGCCGCCCATATCGTAGGAAACAACATTCTCAATACCAAAACGACGGGCAATATCAGCAGCGAAAATCGCACCGCCCGCAGGGCCGGATTCCACCAGACGCACCGGAAATTCAGACGCTGTATCAACGGAAATCAGACTGCCGCCGGAATGGATCATGAAAACAGGACAGGTTGCGCCCATTTCTTTGAGCCGTACTTGCAGACGCGCCAGATAATCCGCCATTTGCGGTCGCACATAGGCATTGGCGCAAACAGTGTTGAAGCGTTCAAATTCGCGCATTTGCGGCGAGACTTCTGCCGAAATGGAAATCGGCACAGAAAGCTTGCGTTGCAAAATCGCACGGGCACGGCGTTCGTGCTCCGGATTCATGTAAGAGTGGATAAAGCCGATGGCAACTGCGCCGAAACCGCCTTCTGAAATCGCATCGGCGATTTCTTCCAGCTTTGCCTCATCCAGCGGCTGCAATTCCTGACCCTGCGCATTCATGCGGCCTTTGACGGTAAAGCGATGTTCACGCGCGACCAGAGGGGAAGGCAGTTTCAGATTGAGATCATATTGCTCGAAACGGTTTTCACTGCGCATTTCGATCACATCACGATAGCCTTCGGTGGTCACAAAAGCTGTCTTGGCACCGCGCCGTTCAATCAGCGCATTGGTGGCCAGTGTGGTACCGTGAATAACAATATCGAGCTCGGCAGGGCTGATGCCTGCCTGTTCCGTGACAATGCGGATACCGTCGAGAATAGCCTGTTCCGGCGCGGTATAATTGGTCAGAACTTTGGTGGAGTAGAGCTTTCCGCGCATATCCAGTGCGATATCGGTGAATGTGCCGCCGATATCGGCACCAAGCCGGATGTCGTTTCGGGATGTCATGCCATTTCCTTCGCTGCCAATGCGGCGGCGCGCATCTGGCTTAATGTCTGGCGGGGTGTGAGGGCTTCCGGTGAAATATTCAGTTCCAGAACCGCGCCGGATTTAGACGCCGCAGCACGTTCAAAAGCGGCGGCAAAATCTGCCGTGGTTTCCACCCGCTCCGCATGGAAACGGTAGGATTTTGCCAGTGTCACAAAGTCCGGATTTTCCATTGTGGTGCCGGAGACGCGTGCCGGATAATGCTTTTCCTGATGGGCGCGGATGGTGCCGTAAATCCCGTTATTGAGAATAAGGATGATCGGCTGCGCACCTGCTTGCATGGCGGAGCCGAGCTCCTGACAATTCATCTGGAAATCGCCGTCACCGGCAAAGCAGACCACCATACGTTCAGGTTTAGCCACTTTGGCGGCAATCGCTGCGGGTACGCCATAGCCCATGGCACCGGATTGCGGGGCGAGCAGCCGTGCTTTGGTACCGAATTTTGCAAACTTATTCGGCCAGACCGTGAAATTGCCTGCGCCATTGGTCAGGATCACATCTTCCGGCAGGTGGTCGCGCAGGTAAGTCATAACCGCAACCATATCCACCGGTGACGGCTGGGCAGGGGCATCAAAACTGGCAAGATAGGCATCCCGAGCGGCTTTGCGCCAGTCTGCCCATGCACCGCTGACTGGCTGCAGGCTTTGCGCAAAACTGCTCGGGCAGGCGTGAACGCCTAAATCCGGCACATAGATTTTACCGATTTCCGCATCGGACGGATGGACATGGATCAGCTTTTGCTGCGGCACCGGTACATTGAGCAATGTATAACCATCAGTGGTCATCTCACCAAAACGGACATTGATCGCCAGAATAAGATCGGCATCACGGATCAGCGCTTTGACATGGGGCAACATGCCGACACCGGCTTCACCGATAAAGGCTGAAGAGAAATTGTCGAACTGATCCTGATAGCGGAAGGCTGCAACCACCGGAATATCGGATTGTTCGGCAAAACTTTGTAATGCCGCACGACCGGTTTCAGTCCAGTTGGTGCCACCCATTAAAATGACCGGCTTTTTCGCGGCTTTCAGCATTTGCTGTGCTGTCGCCATTGTTTCTGTCTGCGGGGCAGGGGAGGCGATTTTAGCCGGTGCGGTCAGAGGCGCTTTGTCTGTCAGACTGGTCAGCATATCTTCCGGTAGTGCAATCACCACGGGACCCGGACGGCCGGTTGTGGCCACTGTCCATGCGCGTGCCAGAATTTCCGGAATACGCTCGACCTGATCGATTTGCACCGCCCATTTGGCAACAGTGCCGAACATGGCGCGGTAGTCGATTTCCTGAAAAGCTTCACGGCCGGTCATATCGGTGCCGACCTGACCGATAAACAGCAGCATCGGTGCGCTGTCCTGCATGGCCGTATGTACGCCAATTGAGGCGTTGGTGGCACCGGGGCCACGGGTGACAAAGCAAATGCCGGGGGTGTTGGTTAGTTTGCCGTAAGCGGCAGCCATAAATGCAGCGCCGCCTTCATTGCGGCACAGGATATAATCCAGCTTGCCTTTGGTGTCGTGAAGTGCGTCCAGCACTGCCAGATAACTTTCTCCCGGAACACCGAAGCTCTTACGCGCACCAAGCGCGATCAGGCTTTCTACAAGGAGTTGTCCCCCGTTGCGCATTATGCCTTTACCTCCCGACATATAAACTCGCAAAAGCCGGAAATACGCATGACCGGCGGAGATTATAAATGCATGCCATGTCATGATCAAAAATCAAGAAAACACGTTAATCGACAAGATTTACTTGTCTGAATGGCTGCGCAAAATATTTTGTGTCATTTGTCTGACATTCAGGCACTTTATGAGCCGGTTGATTTGTATCGGATCAAATCTCTGGCAGAAACAAAGCGTTGCGGATGAGGGGCATAATGCGCTCAGGAAATGAAAGCGGATCACTGACAAAACCGGCACAGGGTTCCTGTGCTGAAGTTTTCCGTGTGTTTCTTAAACTCGGGCTGACATCGTTTGGCGGGCCGGTTGCACATCTGGGCTATTATCGAGACGAGCTTGTCGTGCGCCGCAAATGGATGGATGAAGCCGGTTATGCCGATCTGGTTGCCTTATGCCAGTTTTTGCCCGGCCCTGCGTCCAGTCAGGTCGCTTTTGCGCTTGGTCTTTTACGCGGTAATGGTCTTGCCGGTGGTCTGGCGGCTTCACTGGCCTTCACACTGCCATCAGCACTCCTTCTTGCGGCTTTTGCACTGGGCGCAGCATCATTCACAGGTGTGTATGCAGAAGGTCTGCTGCATGGTCTGAAACTGGTTGCCGTGGCAATTGTTGCGCAGGCGGTCTGGGGTATGGCGCGCAGTCTGACACCGGATAAGCCCCGTATTTTCATTGCGCTTTCAGCAATCGCACTTGTGGTTTTTGTGGCGGGAGCAATCGGGCAGATCGCGGCTATTGCCGGGGGTGCCATGCTTGGCCTGTGGCTTTGCCGTGGCAATGGTACGGCTGTGACCGGCAATCTGAAATTTCCTGTATCACGCAGAGGCGGCTTTATAGCTTTAAGCCTGTTTGCGGTTTTATTCGCATTTTTGCCGGTGCTGACCGCCGTTACGGGATATCAGCCTGTTGCTGTGTTCGATGCTTTTTACCGTGCCGGTTCGCTAGTTTTTGGTGGCGGGCATGTGGTTTTGCCGCTGTTGCAGGCAGAAGTTGTGACGCCGCAATGGGTGAGCAAAGAGGCTTTTCTGGCAGGTTATGGGCTGGCGCAGGCTGTACCGGGGCCATTATTCACATTCGCAGCCTATCTCGGTGCAGTGATGCAACCGGAGCCAAACGGCATTACCGGTGCTTCTATTGCTCTGATCGCGATATTCTTGCCGGGCTTGCTGCTTGTTTATGGCATGCTTCCGTTCTGGGACAGGCTGCGTTTGCGCCCGACAGCACAGGCGGCAATGCGTGGTGCCAATGCAGCGGTTGTCGGCATTCTCGGTGCGGCACTGTATAATCCGGTATGGACAGGGGCGGTTTTTACCAATCAGGATTTTGCGCTGGCACTGACAGGGTTTTTACTGCTCACAGTCTGGAAAGTGCAGCCTTGGATTGTTGTCGTTTTGATGGCCTTTGCAGGAATGATGATGCCGCTTTTGCCGTTGTAATTGAGGTAGCAGATGGTTCGTTAAAGCTTTGAATAATCCTGACAGGTTCTTTGCAGCGTTATACTAGCTGGAGTTAAACCGGATGTGTGGCTTTCTTTGTCGGGTATGATCGGAATTTAGTGTGAAATTAGAGATACGTCTGGCAGCGAAAGCTGAGAAATCAATCATAAGCGCTTTTATGGCGGAATATTTCGCTGAAATGCGCGCTTACGAAGAGACAGACGATGATTATCCGTATTTTGATTTATACTGGTCAGAAGCAAACAGATGGCCATATCTGATATCTTTTGAGGGAAAAGATATTGGTTTTGCCTTTATCAATAACTGGTCACCTTCCGGTAAAGGCACGGACTATTCATTTGCGGAATTTTTCATTCTGAAAGCTTATCGCAAGCAGGGACTGGCACGCTATGCAGCTGCTGAGATTCTGCAAATGCATAACGGGTTTTGGGAGCTGCGCATCGCGCCAAAAAACACAACTGCGCTCCATTTCTGGCAGGCTGTGATCAGATCAGCTCAAGCTGAAAATGTAGAAAAGCTTGAAACTGAAGAGGATCTGATTTTCCGCTTCCGGCCATAGGCCGCAAGATTTTGCACATTATATGAGATTTAAAGTAGGGCATATGTTTATAAAGCCGTGTATATAATTCCAAGAATTAAAATAAATGGAGTGAATGACCAGAATAATATAATTAATAATAGTTTTAAAATAATTATTGTAGTGTGATTATGAAGAATTAATTTTATCATTATTATATAATCTTCATCTATATTATCTCCTATTTCATCTAATATCATTTTTGAGAATGGAAATAAGGAAGTGCATAATCAGAAATAAATATAAATCGTAATGCTTAATTCCGGAAACTCATCTTTAAATATAAGGAGACTTGCATATAAGAAAATGCCTATCAACCACGATTTTATTAAATAAGTCTTTTCTAGACCGTTTAAAATTCGTCCTAGCATATTGTATCCAATAAATATTCGCGTGATTAAAATATTGTTTTAAAATCAATACACTTAAATTCTGAGAGTGGGAATAACACTTTTTAGTAAGTCATATTCTAAGGCAAAAAATGTCGATAATAGTTGATTTTTGTTCTGCACCATAGTTTCGGGAACTCTCAATATCTATATGCGTTCACACTATAGCTGACGGGAGTTTGTTATGAGCGTGAAAAAGCTATTGATGGCCGCTATCGGCCTGTTTGCCGGATATAAATTATACAAAGACGCTAATCCTAAAATTCCTGATAATGTGGTGCCGGTTACCGGTTTCGAACTCAATCGCTATCTGGGGACGTGGTATGAAGTCGCTCGTGTAGAAAACCGATTTGAAAAAGGTCTGATTAAAACCACTGCTGAATATACACTCAATGGTGACGGCACCGTAAATGTGCTGAACAGCGGTGTCGATGAAATCTCCGGCCGGCATAAGCACGCATCGGGGACGGCTGTTTTTGTGCGCAGCCAATCTGAGGGCGCATTGAAGGTATCGTTTTTCGGCCCGTTTTATGGCGGCTATAATATAGTTGCTTTGGATAAGGATTATCGCTGGGCAATTATTGTCGGATCAAGCCCGAAGTATTTTTGGGTTCTCTCCCGCACAGTTGAAATACCAGAGGAGTTAAAAGACAGGGCGATTAAGGTTGCATCTGGGGTTGGTGTTGATCCTGATAATATTAATTGGGTACAACAATTTTAAAAATAAAAGCTGTCCTGATCTTTTTTAAGACACAATCACTGTCTATATACACAGTATAGACATTGCTAAGCAGCGCGTTTCTCACGGCGCTCGCAAATGTCTTCATCAATTTAAGCTTTTGACCACGGATGTACTGGCACTGGCAATTAATTGATGGGTAGGAAGGTCGGTGCATTTTTGCCCCGGCCTTTTTTATTGTCTTCATTGGAAATTTTACAACTCTGCATTGTGAAATGCATGAGGAACTATATCATCAGATCGGTATGTTGTTTCTTTTATATTTCTGATTATAGAGTATATATAATTATGATATTGAATATAAATGATAATTTAATATCAGTTATTATGTTTTGTAGAAAATATTGCCTATATTTTTAATTAATTATCATTACCTGTTGCTATTTTACTATATGAATAATTGTCTTCTATAATGTAAAAATAATTATCAATAATTAAATGGGGACAATTATGAAGAGTATTATTCTGGCCTCCGTGCTGGCATTAACAGCAGGCTCAGCCTTCGCTGCTGATGCCGTTGTATATAATGATCCGGCACCTGCAGTTGTCGACACCTTCTCCTGGACAGGTGGTTATATCGGTGTGAATGCCGGTTATGCAGGCGGAAAATTCAAAACTGATTTCAACGAATTGCTTGGCGACGTGTCACTCAGAGGTAATGCCAGTGGTTTTATCGGTGGTGTTCAGGCCGGTTATAACTGGCAGTTTGACCAGGCAGTTGTTGGTATTGAAACTGATATTCAAGGTTCGGGCGTGAAATCCGATTTTGATGTCAGTGTTCCGGGCGGTACATTGGTGAACCTCGGAACCAAGGTTAGCTGGTTTGGTACAACACGTGTCCGTCTTGGTTACACCCCGGTCGATCGTTTTCTGGTCTATGCAACCGGTGGTGTTGCCTATGGTAAAGTTAAAACCTATGCGAACAACTATTTAGATGGCTCATCCCAGTCTGACACCAAAGTCGGCTATACGGTTGGTGCCGGTGCAGAATACGCTATTACAAATAACGTAACGCTGAAGACCGAATATCTCTATACCGATCTTGGTAAGCTCAAACTGGATTATGTTGATCTCGACAGAAGCTGGCGTATTGGTGAAGCCAAATCGCAGTTTCATACAGTTCGGGTTGGCTTGAACTATAAATTCTGAGCTTTTGGCTTGGTTTTTACTAACCCCGCTTTGGCGGGGTTTTTTATTGTCTGCTTGGCTTTGGCAGGCTGAGTCTTTGCGGCTTTTAACTTTTCCGCTTCTTCAGCGGCTTTTTTCGCTTCCAGAAGTTTGTCTGCACATTTGTTTTTAGTCATTGCTGCATTGAGCTTCGCCTGACCTGTTTCATCAATGAGGGGCTTGGCGGTTTCGATGTTTCGGCACCACTCCAAATCCCTTACCTGTTGCGACACGCAGCCAGTCAGTCCGAGAAGGGGGAGTGCAAATGTCAGACTGCGGATAAGTGAAATTCTGGTTCGTGCGCTCTCAGTCGTTTGATCCATGTTTCGCCCCTCAGTTATTTGCAGGAATTGAACAGCGACTTGCATAGTAAATCAAGAAAAATCCACTTGATGAGTGCCGACACAATCAAAGCGGCATTTGTACCAATGCTGATTAACAGCCGTTTCTCATAACGAACTGTTTGCAGGTTGCTGTGAAATCTTCCAGCAGTTTAACCTGATACCCGAACACAAGTACTTCACCTTTCCTGCGGGTAACAAAACCATCTTGCATGACAATTTTTTGGACACGTTTTATTTCAGTGTATTTTACGCGGCATGTAGAGCCCGGCGTTGCCCTTTGCGTGAAAAATGTTCCGTCACTGAGCTGGATGCGCGGTGTAGAAAATTGAGCGCCCTTTTCTGCTTGATGGGATTGCGGATCTCTTTCTCTTTCGGAAGGGGGAGGGTTAATCTGCTGACGGTACAGGGCAGGTGAGATCGCCTTCTTCGCAGTTGAGATAATCTGATAATTGTTTGTTACGTGCAGTTGTTAATTGGGTTCTGCATGTAGCAACCATCATTGGATGAATGCTTCCACCGGACGTTGTTGACGTTGCGAAGTTACATTCTGCGTCTCTGAACTTCATCCAAAGGCGCTGTGAACTTACCAATAATTTCTTGGTTTCCTCATCATCAGCCAAACGTTTTTCTATTTTTTTGTAGTTTTCGTTAAGTTGCTTATCAACCTTGGCCAATGCATCACTGGCACATTTGGTCATTGTTGATTGGTCTTCAGCTTTGTCGCAGTCAGTAGATGCATAAGCTGGCAGCGATATAAAGATTGATCCCAAAGCAGCCAAAGTAACTAACTTCATTTCTACCTCCCTATATTATCTGGTGATTGAAGCGTGACTTTCATTTCAAAGCAAGAGGCATTTACAGAAGAGGTTTAGGAATGAAGAATAATTGAATAGCCCCGAGTTTATTAGACACTCTTCGTCTTCAGTTTGTGGTTCTGTTCAAAGTGTGCTGGTGACAGCATACCATTTCTA
>NZ_ANNO01000024.1:0-23127 GCF_000409565.1 Pseudochrobactrum sp. AO18b | reverse complement strand
GGGGGGGGCTTTTGTTTTTAGAGCATTTCACAGTCAAGTTGGATCAACTTGACGTCGGGATAATGCGACAAACTAAAAAAACTAGAGCGAGCACTGTGATCCAACATGAACGTAAACCGCTCTAGTCTACCAGAGCGCCATAATGCTGAATGGTTTTTGCTGCGGTTTGCGCTGCAAAACGGATGGCGGCCTCGGAATCGCCGGTTTGTGCGAAATGCCCCAAGAATGATCCGTTGAAACTGTCGCCTGCACCGGTCGTATCGATAATCTGTGCGACGGGTGCTGTTTTGACAGTAAAAGACTGGCCGTCAAAAAGAATTTCAATTTCATCCGCACCGTTTTTGACGATAATCCGCTTCAACCCGTAGCTTTGATAGCGGCTGATTGTGTCCGCTGTCGTCAAGTCACCGAAACAGGCGACCTCATCATCAAAACTTGGCAGCACCAGATTACTGGCTTTCGCACCACGGATCAGTTGCGAGCGCATATGATCCTGATCCGGCCAGAGGCGAGGACGAATATTAGGATCGAAGGCAATAATCTTATCCGTATCACGGAACTCTTGCAGAATGCTGAGCAGGTTATCAGCTCCGTCACCCTCAAGGATTGCCAGCGTGATGCCGGAGAAAACAATAATATCAGAAGCTTCAATGGCCTGTCGCAATGCAGTTTTGTTTTCTGCCAGCAGACGAGCTGCGGATTGCGACCGCCAATAGGAAAAACTGCGCTCACCATTGTTGAGATGCACCATATAGAGGCCGGGCATGCGCGATGTATGACGGTCTATATAGTCGGTTCCGATCTGTTTTTGTGCCATGAATGCCAGCATGGCATCGGACATTGCATCCTGCCCGAGCAGGGTGAAATAGCTGACCTGCCAGTCTGCGGGCAGCGCCGCACGGGCATAATAAGCGGCATTGAAGGTGTCTCCGGCAAAGCCTTGCCGTAACAAGCCGCTGCCATCAGGGGCAAGCTCGATCATTGCCTCACCGATGGCGAGAAACTGTCCGCTCATGATTAACCTCAGACCAGCTTGCCACGGGCTGCAATCGGCCAGCTCTCTGTGACCATGCCGTTGCGCTGGATATAGAGGCTGTCAAACATATTGGTAACGACGCAGACATGGTTCGGGATGATCCGTACTTTGTCACCGACTTTGAGGTTGATCGGTTTTTCGCTGACCAGACGGCCATGTTCTTCCGACAACTGATCGATGCGGATATCATCGCGGCCGAGTACATGGCCATAACCACTCAATCCGAACAGGTCAGAAGTCAGCGTTTTGCTGCCGGCATCAATAATCGCTCGGTTGTCAGACGGAACGGACACAACGGTTGCCAGTACAAAAAACGCACAATCATCGTAACTGCAAGCGCCGCGCTCAACCAGTGAGCGGTCATTATAAATATAGGTGCCGGGGCGGTATTCTGTAACAACAGGGGCATCAGCCGCGCTCATCATTGAGGGCGTGCCGCCGGAGGTAATGAGCGGAACTGTGATGCCGGATGCTTCGATTTTTTGTTTTGCCTGTTCCATGAAGTTTTCAACCGCGGCATGGGCATTGGCAGGCGGATAGGTCATCAGGCCGCCGAAATGCAGCCCCGCTGCATTATGAATGGACTTGGCAAGTTCTGCTGCTGCTTCAGGCGTTGCTACACCGCAGCGGTCTGCGCCGGTATTGCATTCTACCAGCACGGTTAAAGGCTGTGCCTCATTGGCGAAAGCTTCGGACAGACCGTTAATCACAGTCATATTATCCGCAACCACACTTAGTTTTGTGCGGTGCGCGAGCGCTTTGAGCCGGTCAAGTTTTTCGCTGCCTAAAATATTATAGGTAATCAACAGGTCAGGGGAGAGACCATATTGTTTTTGCAAGCCGTCGAGCATGGCTTCTGCTTCAGAGATTTTCTGGCAGGTAATGCCGTCTGCGCCTGCTGCAAGCTGGGCATAGGCCAGCGCCGGTAATTTATGCGTTTTGATATGAGGACGTACCTTGAAACCATGCTGGTTCGCATAGGACTGAAAATTACGGATATTTCTTTCCGTTATATCCAGATCAACGACAATTGCCGGTGTGTTCAATTGGTCCGCAAGTTTTGGTTCCATTTTTCCTCACAAATTCCGCGACCCTGTTGACTTGCCTTTCAGACGTCAAAAAACGTACCGGTCAGGCTGGTCGCCCCCTTGACAAGTTATGCATACTGTATTGAGATACGTCAATCCGGTAAAATAGACTAATGTCCGTTATTTTGGACAAAATGAAAAATCATACCGAGGAGGAGCTGCATCACCTGATGCAGGCAAACAATTGGGGGTTCAGAAAATGCAGGCAATGAAACTGGCACTGTTATTGGGTGCCGCAACAATCGCATTGACACCATCCGCTTTCGCGCAACAAAAAGGTGGCGTGCTGGATGTGGCAACTATTGGTGAGCCGCCGACACTGGACCCGATGGTCTCAACGGCTGATCTCGTCGGTATTGTCAGTCAGCATATGTTTGAGACGCTTTATACTTTCGATAAAGACTGGAAACCGGCGCCGCTTCTGGCAGCCAGTCTTCCGGAAATCTCTGCCGACGGAAAAACCTATCTGATTAAACTGCGTGAGGGCGTTAAATTCCACGATGGTTCGGACATGACATCGGAAGATGTTGTGGCATCGCTCAAGCGCTGGACGACACTGGCCTCGCGCGGCAAGCAGGCAGCAACTTTGATTGAAGCCATTGAGCCGGTTGACGATTACAGCATCAAAATCACGCTGAAGCAGCCTTATGCACCGCTGACATCTCTGCTGGCCTTCAATAATTCTGCGGCCATTGTTTTGCCCGCAGAAAAACAGGCTGAACCGATGACCGAATTTGTCGGCACCGGCCCTTATCAGTTTAAAGAGCGCAAGCCGGATCAGTATATTCAGCTTGTGCGTTATGATGGTTATAAATCGCAGGAAGGCGAGCCGAGCGGTTATGCCGGTGGCCGCCAGCAAAATCTCGATGAAATCCGTTTTGTGCCGGTGCCAGATGCCAATACCCGCGTAGAAGCTGCGGTTTCCGGCCAGTATGGTTATGTGGATGCGCTGCCGGTTGAAGCTTTTGACCGTGTGTCCGGCTCGGCGTCTTCGGATGCGGTGATGCTCAAACCATTCGGCTGGCCGGTTTTCATTATGAACACCTCCAAAGGCATTGCTGCAAACCGTGATCTGCGTAAAGCCGTTCAGGTCGCATTGAATAATGAGGACATGCTGACTGCCGCCTATGGCAGCAAGGATTTCTTCAGCGCCGAGCCGTCACTTTATCCGTCCCAATTCATTTGGAGTACCGATGCCGGATCGGAAGGCAGCTATAATGTCGGTGATGCAGAGGCCGCAAAAGCCGTGCTGAAAACCGCCAATTATAATGGCGAGCCGCTGCGTATTCTCACCAGCCGTCAATATGAGTTCCATTATAAGATGGCGCAGGTTGCCGCTGAATATCTGAAACTGGCCGGTTTCAATGTTGATATGCAGGTGGTGGATTGGGCAACGCTCACCCAGCGCCGTGCTGATCCGGCGCTCTGGGATATTTACATCACCCATAGCCCGTTCCTGCCGGAACCGGCTCTGATCGATCCGCTTTCTGTCAGTGCACCGGGCAAGTGGAATACACCGGCGCGCGCCAAGGTAATGGATGCATTTAATGCGGAGGCTGATCCGCAGAAGCGTGCGGCACTCTGGGCAGATGTGCAGAAAGTCGTGTTTGACGAAGTGCCGTTCATCAAAGTCGGTAATTTCAACAATCTGTCTGCCAAATCCAAGAAACTGGATGGTGTTACGCCTGCGCCATGGCCTTATTTCTGGAATGCTTCCGTTACACAGTAAATAAAACAGGCCGCGCCAGCTTCGGAGGAGAAGCGACGCGGCCTTAAGTTTTGGGTATTCCCGAATTGGGTGGAGACTGAATGCTACGCTATATCATACAGCGTCTGATCGGCATGATCGTGGTCATGTTTCTGGTTGTGACGATTGTTTTTGTGATCGTCCGCGTCACACCGGGTGATCCTGCAGCCGTCATGCTGGGGCCGGAAGCGACACAGGCTGATATTGAAGGATTGCGAGCAAAGCTCGGTCTCGACCGCTCATTGCCGGTCCAATATGGCTATTACCTGCTGCAATTGCTGCGCGGTGATCTTGGCCAGTCGATTTTTCTTGGTCAGCCGGTTGCCCATGCTTTGGCGGAACGGGCAGAGCCGACATTCTTTCTGACATTGTTTTCCATTCTGATTGCCAGTGCGATTGCCTTGCCGGTCGGTATTTATGCCGCGGTTAAGCGTGGCTCATTTTTCGACCAGACCGCAACAGCTCTGGCGATGTTTGCCGCCAGTATTCCAAGTTTCTGGCTTGGCCTGTTGCTGATGCAGGTATTTGCCGTGCGCTACGGCTTGTTTCCGGTTTCCGGCTATGGCGGGCCGGATACGAGTTTCGGCGAACGAATGATGCATCTGGTGCTGCCGTCTTTCGCACTGGGTATTGTGTCTTCTGCTTTGATTATGCGTTTTACCCGCGCCTCCATGCTGGATGTGCTGGGCGATGATTATGTGCGCACAGCCCGAGCCAAGGGGCTGAATGGCAGACGCGTGGTGATGAAACATGCGTTTAAAAATGCGCTGATCCCGATTTTGACAGTGATCGGCCTGACCGCAGCTGTGCTGATTTCCGGTGCCGTGGTCACAGAGACGGTGTTTGGCTTGCCGGGGGTTGGCAATCTGGTGGTGTCGGCTGTGATGCGCCGCGATTATCCGGTTATTCAGGGGGCATTGCTGGTGATTGCCGCGCTCTATGTTCTGATAAATTTTGCCATTGATATGCTTTATCTGGCCGTCGATCCGAGGGTGCGTTACTGATGACCGGCTCCAGTGTAAAATCTTCAGAAACATGGTTGTTTATCCGTCGCCTGTTGCGCCGCCGTACCGTTGCATTCGGCCTGTTCGTCCTGATCGTTTTTGTGTTGCTAGCCGTTCTGGCACCACTGATTGCGCCTTATGCACCGGGTAAATTGTCGATCAGCAATCGTCTGACTGCGCCGAACGGCACATGGTTTTTCGGCACCGATGAATTTGGCCGTGATGTATTTTCCCGCACACTTTATGCGGGACAGTTATCTCTGGCAGTCGGCGCTGCGGTTGTCGTGCTGGCAAGCCTGATTGGCATCACACTCGGCTTGCTGGCCGGTTTTTTCCAGCGGCTGGATACACCGATTGCGCGTCTGATTGATGCGATGATGGCTTTTCCCGATATTCTGCTGGCGATTGCGCTGGTGGCAGCACTCGGGCCTTCGCTGACAACAGTGATTGTGGCGCTGTCGATTGTCTATGCACCGAGACTGGCGCGTGTGGTGCGTGCTTCAACACTCGTTATCCGCGAACTGCCTTATATTGAGGCATCGCGTGCGCTGGGCATTTCCACGCCGCATATTATGACCCGCCATGTGTTGCGCAATTTGCTGTCGCCTATTCTGGTGCAGGGGACGTTTCTGTTTGCGCAGGCTATGCTTGCCGAAGCCGGTTTGTCCTTTTTGGGGCTTGGTGTCAGTCCGGAAATTCCGACATGGGGCACGATGATTGCCTCCGGCCGTCAATATGTCGGACAGGCAGACTGGATGACGCTGTTTCCGGGTTTTGCCATCATTCTCGCCGTGCTGTCGTTGCAGATGGTGGGCGACGGATTGCGCGATCTGCTCGATCCGCGTTTGCGTAAAGATATGTGAGGGCATGATGAGCCATTTATCAGACAAACAGCCTGTGCTCCGCGTGCAAAATCTCACAACCTCTTTTCTTGGTGAGGATGGCTGGCGACCGGTTGTGAAAAATATCTCCTTTGATGTCGGCGCAGGGGAAACTGTGGCGCTGGTCGGGGAATCCGGTTCCGGAAAAAGTGTAACGTCTCTTTCGGTGATGCGGTTGTTACAGCCGGATACCAGCCGGATTGAGGGGAATATTCTGCTTGCCGGCAAAGATATCTTGCAGCTGTCCGAGCATGAAATGCAAAAAATACGCGGCAATGATGTCGCGATGATCTTTCAGGAGCCTATGACGTCGCTCAACCCGCTTTACACGGTGGGAGATCAGATTTGTGAAGCCCTGCTATGCCACCGCAATATGAGCAAGGCAGAGGCCAAGGCTGAAGCCCTGCGACTGATGGATAAGGTTCGTATTCCGTCTGCCGCAAGCCGGTTCAATGAATATCCGCATCGTTTCTCCGGCGGTATGCGCCAGCGCGTGATGATCGCTATGGCGCTGGTCACCCGCCCGAAACTGCTGATTGCTGACGAGCCGACTACAGCGCTGGATGTAACCATTCAGGGGCAAATCCTCGACCTGATTAAAACCCTTCAGGAAGAGGAAGGCACTTCGGTATTGTTCATCACCCATGATATGGGCGTGGTTGCAGAAATCGCTGATCGTACCGTGGTGATGTATCATGGTGATGCGGTGGAAACCGGTGATACGACCACGATTTTCCGCGACGCGAAGCATCCTTATACGCGGGCTTTGCTATCAGCCGTGCCTGCACTTGGTTCGATGACTGGACGTGTGCGCCCACTGCGTTTTCCGGTTGTTGATATCCGAACCGGCACGGCACTGCCGCCGGTGGAAGCTGCTGATACTGTGGCGCAGGACGTGCCGCCGGTTCTGGACGTAAAAGGGCTGACGACACGCTTTACCATTCACAGCGGATTATTCGGGAAGCTGGCAGGGCGGGTTCATGCGGTGGAGAATGTCTCTTTCTCCTTACAACCGGGGGAAACGCTGTCGCTGGTGGGCGAGTCCGGTTGCGGTAAGTCGACGACCGGCCGCTCGATCATGCGGCTGATAGAGCCGCAAAGCGGTTCCGTTATGGTCAACGGGCAGGATGTGATGGCCATGGCAGGGCATGAGCTGCAAGGTCTGCGCCGTACCATGCAGATGATTTTTCAGGATCCCTATGCCAGTCTCAATCCGCGTATGCGGGTAGGGGCGTCGATTGCGGAACCGTTTCTGGAGCATAAACTCGGTACAAAACATCAGGCGCGGGAACGTGTGGCTGATCTTCTGGAGCGTGTGGGGCTGAAAGCCGATATGGCGTCTCGCTTCCCGCATGAATTTTCCGGCGGACAGCGTCAGCGTATTTGTATTGCCCGCGCGTTAGCGCTTGATCCGAAACTTATCGTTGCCGATGAGTCTGTCTCTGCGCTCGATGTTTCCATCAAGGCGCAGGTCATCAATCTGTTGCTCGATCTGCAATCCAGTCTCAACCTGTCTTTTCTGTTTATCTCGCATGACATGGCGGTTGTTGAGCGTCTCAGCCACCGCGTTGCGGTGATGTATCTGGGCGAGATTGTTGAGATCGGGCCGCGTGCAGCGGTGTTTGAAAACCCTCAGCATCCTTATACGAAAAAGCTGATGGCAGCGGTGCCGGTGCCTGATCCCGCACGGCGCGGTATGCGGCGCGGGCAGATCGCTGATGAATTGCACAGTCCTGTCCGTGCGCCGGATTATGTACCGGTCGAGCGGCAGATGCGCGAAGTTTCAGAAGGGCATTTCATATTCCAATGATAGGTCCGGTGAAACAAGTCTGCTTCTTCCAATCAGTGCTTGCCGCTGAGCGCCTGTGCGGCATCCTTCAGGCATTGCAGATAGAAAGCATGGTTCTTCAGCCCGTCATCGCGGGGGGCAACAAGGCACAGCGTTGCTGTGGTAATGCCCTGCGCATCACGCATCGGTACGGCAAAACAATGGGTAAAATTATCGACCGTGCTGTTGAAGGTAAATTGACCGGTTCTGTCGGCTTCGCGTACCTGCGCTATAAATTCAGCCGGATCAAGCCAACTGCCATTGGGCATTTGGAAATCGGCAGCGGGAATGAAACTGGTAATTTCTTCATCGCTGAGATGGGCGACCAGAAGACGACCGGAAGCTGTCCACGGAATAGGCACGGAATGGCCGACATCCGAGGAAATGCGGAACGGACGCACGCCTTCCTTCATACGGGCAACGGTATACTTATTGCCGTCGAGCACGCAATATTGCGCTGTTTCGCGGGTCTGTTCGGCAATGCGTTCCAGTGCGGCATCGCAGGCGCGCATGAAGTCAAAATGATCTTCATAGGCCGCACCGAGAAAATAGAGTTTGCGTCCGAGAAACACACGGCCGTCGCCGCCGGTAAATTCGAGAATACCATTGCGCAACAGCAGATTGACCAGCTCGTAAACCGAGGAACGCGGGGCACCGATTTGGGCGGCAATTTCATTGGGTTTCAGCGGTTCACGCTTGTTGCGCAGAAAATCCAGTATCTCAAAGGCACGATCCAGACCGCGCGCACGTTTGCTGCTGTCTTCTTTGGGCGTGACCGGAGTGGTTGCGGTACTGTCTGACATGCTGCCTCCGATGAGCGCTATAATGTTATTGTGTCTGTTATATTGGATTTTAACATACAGGCAAGCAGAAGTTTACAATCAGAAGTGACGATGACAGAAGGAAATACGGGTATGATTATGCGTTACCAAAAAGGCAGCCGGATGAGTCAGGCCGTGAGCTATGGCGGCATGGTGCATATTGCCGGTCAGGTGGCTGAAAACCGCAAGGCTTCCATTGAAGAGCAGACCCGTGATGTTTTGGGCAAGATCGACCAGCTTTTGCAGCAGGCAGGAACTGACCGTTCCAAATTGCTGGCGGTGAATGTGTTTCTTCCGGCAATTGTTGATTTCGATGCGATGAATTCGGTCTATGATGCGTGGATTGATCCGGAAAACCCGCCGGCGCGTGCCTGTGTGGAAGCGCGTCTGGCTGATCCAGATCTGCGGGTTGAAATGACTGCTATTGCTGCCCTTTAATGCTCAATGAAGTGCCGGAGCCGGATATGACACAAACGCTCATTCGCAATGCCCGTATCATTGATGGCACCGGCGCACCTTGGTATCGCGGCGATGTGTTGCTGAGCGGCGGGTTAATCCGGCAGATCGGCAGAGGTCTGAAAGCAGACGGTGATATGCAAATCATTGATGCGGATGAGCGTTATTTAAGCCCCGGTTTTATTGATGCCCATTGTCATGATGATCTGATCTTTCTGCGCGAGCGGGACAGGCCGGAAAAGGCGATGCAGGGCGTGACCAGTATTGTGGTCGGCAATTGCTCTTTTTCGCTCTATCCGGCAGCAGAACAGTCCCGCGAATATCTGCGTCAGCATTTCTCCGGCCTTCTTGGTGAAACGCGATCTGATGAGATTTTTGATGATTTCTCGGGATACCATCAGGCTTTGGAAGGAGAGGGGATTGCTCTCAATCTGATCTCACTTGTCGGCCATGCGGCTTTACGTTTGGCAGTGATGGGGCATGACAGACGGCCTGCCACAGAGAGCGAGCTTGCAGCGATGTGCCGTTTGCTTGACGTGCAAATGGCGCAGGGGGCGGCAGGTCTGTCTCTGGGGCTGGTTTATCCGCCAAGTGCTTTTGCTGAGATTGAAGAACTGGTAGCTTTGGGTAAAATTGTCGCCGGTTTCGGCGGGGTGCTGGCCGCGCATATCCGCTCCTATGAAGCAGGCCTGATGCAGGCGACTGAAGAGTTCGGTGAGGTTGTGCGCCTGTCCGGTGCTGCAGGATTGCTGTCACATCTGCAATCGGCGGGACGACCGAACTGGGGTAATGTACCGGTGGTGATCGACTATCTGGAAAGCCTGCGATCTGACGGTGTGGATATCAGCTTTGATATGTATCCCTATCCGGCAGGCAGTACATGGATATTACAGCTTCTGCCAGCGGCGGTGATGGATGGTGGTTTGCCGGCTTTGAAAGAGCGCTTACAGGACACCGCATGGCGGCAGAAACTGGCGCATTGGGTGGAACATGGCGGTGATGATTATCACGGCCAGAGCAAAATTTCGCTGATAGGCTGGGAGAATGTACGGCTTTCAGCAATCGGCATTGATGAACTGAAACATCTGGAAGGACAGACCATGCGTGAAGCTGCCTTTACGCTTGGCACAACGCCTTTCGATCTGCTGGTGCGCTTTGTTGAAGAAGATGAAGGGCAGACAGGGATTATCCTGTTTCAGCTTGATGAGGATGATCTTCATGCGGCCTGTTGCAACCGGTTGTTTATGGCGGGGTCTGACGGTTTGCCGCGTCCGGGCTCTAAACCACATCCGCGTGCTTTCGGGACTTTCCCGCGTATTGCCGGACCTTTGCGGCGGGAGAAAAAATGGTTCCCGCTTGAAGATGCAGTGCGCCGGATGACGTCGGTCGCCGCGCAGCGTTTTTCTCTGCATGACCGTGGCCTGTTGCGTCCTGCAATGGCTGCTGATCTGGTGTTGTTTGAAGATGCGATCACAGATCACGCGACATTTGAAAATTCCACACAGATGCCGTCTGGTATCAGCCATGTTTTTGTCAACGGACAGGCGGTGATTGCAGCAGGCAAACCGACCGGTAACAGAGCCGGAAAAGTGTTGCGCCGCTGATTGTTCCCGTTCTGATGACGTATGAGTCTGTCTTGTTGTGACGTTTATAAAATCTTAAGGCGGTATTTACCGGAGAACGATATTAATCCTGCTAATATCAGTAATATTTGAAGCAGGATAATGTCATGAACGGGCAGACCGGTGATCAGCGGTGTCATATCCGCGATCTTATGCCAGCGATTGCATTGCTGGTTCTGTTGCTTGGCGGGATTGCCGTGGCTTTTCTCAAGCCAACCGGCAAAGATGACCAATATATCGTTATGGTCGCTCCCTGGCGCACATTGAACTCTGTTATCAGCTCCATTCAGGCCGCTGAAGGTGCGATTATTTCTATCAATGCTTCATCCAGCCTGATTACAGTTTATTCCGAAAATAAAGATTTCCCAAACAGGCTTTACAGTGCCGGTGAGTGGCTGGTTTTTGAACCGCTGCTGCCTGGTGGTTGTTATGCCATTCAGGAACGGACGACAGCCGCATGATCCTAGAACTTGACGACCTTCGCCGCCGGTTTGGCCGGTTTTTGGTAATTTTATTCTGGCTGCATGTCCCGCTTCTGGCGCTGGTTGCTTATATCACCGGTCATTCGCCGGTCGGCGCAGCTTTGGCAGGCGTGGTGCTGGCCGGTGCCTACCATTTATCATGGCTGCGTTCAGGCATTGCTCCGGTAACGCGCTATATTTCCGGCGTTGCCCTGATGGGGCAGCCCGCATTGCTGCTGTATTTTATGAGCGGTCAGCTCTGGCAAATGGATATGCATATGTATTTCTTTGCTATGCTGGCGCTCACGGTTGCGTGGTGTGACAAGCGGGCGGTGCTTTTTGCCGCCGCTGCCGTGGCTCTGCATCATTTAACGCTGGATTATCTGATGCCAGCAGCGGTGTTTCCTGAAGGCGGGGATATCAAGCGCGTTCTGCTTCATGCGGTTATTGTCGCGTTTCAGGCTGCAGTGCTGGTGTGGTTCGGCGATATGCTTGTCGATTGCTTCAACCGCATTAATGCCATGCGCGATGAAATCATTGCCAAGAATGCGGCACTGGAACAGCGTACCCTTGAAGCGGAAGCTGCAAGCAAATCGAAGAGCATGTTCCTCGCCAATATGAGCCATGAAATCCGCACGCCGATGAATGCCATTCTGGGCTTTTGTCATCTGGTGTTGCGCACGGATCTGGATCTGCGTCAAAAAGAATATGTCTCGAAAATCAGCAATGCCAGTACGGCTCTGCTGCGCCTGATCAATGATATTCTCGATTTCTCCAAGAATGAGGCAGGCAAGCTTTCTCTCGAGACACGTCCGTTCAATTTACGCTCTTCTTTGCAGAGCCAGCTTAATCTGGCGGCAATTAATGCGGAGAATAAGGGCGTCAGCATTGAGACTGTAATTCAGAATGATGTGCCTGCGGTTCTGGTCGGCGATGAATTGCGCCTGAATCAGGTGCTGCTCAATCTCGTCAGCAATGCGGTGAAGTTCAGCGAAAAAGGGACTGTCACAGTCACGGTTGATGCTGAAGAGCAGCAGGATGCAGGTGTTAAACTACGCATATCGGTGCGTGATCAGGGGATCGGTATGGCACCGGAACAGCAAGCTTTGCTGTTTAATTCTTTCACACAGGCCGACAGTTCCATGACGCGCCGCTTTGGCGGTACCGGACTTGGACTTGTTATCAGCAAACAAATTGTTGAGCAGATGGGCGGCACAATCGGCGTGGAAAGCATGCCGGGAGTGGGCAGTACTTTTACCTTTACCGTCAATATGGCCATTGGTGAAATGCAGGCTGAACCGGAGCGCCTCGCTTCGGCAGAGATTGCAGGTCTGCGTGTGCTTGTGGCTGATGATAATCCGGCCTCGCGTGAGATTTTCCATGATGTCTTTAATTCATGGGGCTTGAATATTGATCTCGTTGCATCCGGTGAGGAAGTCCTGGGCGCGCTTGAAGGAGCATGCAAAGCCGGCCAGCCTTATGATCTGGTGGTTCTGGACTGGAAAATGCCCGGCATGGACGGTCTGCAAACAGTACAGGCGCTTCACCGTAATGAGAATCTTTCGCCGTTGCCATATGTGGTGATGGTGACGGCCTATGGTAATGAGGATTTCCGTGCTGAAACCGAGCGTTCCGGTATTGCTGCCTTCCTGACAAAGCCGATCGTTCCGAATGTACTTTTTGACACGATTACCGGCTTGTTTGCCCGCGAAACAGCGGCGGATGCACCGCATGCGGAAATCGGCCAAACTATTCCGATGGTGGCGGAGCAGTTGCGCGGGCTGAAGGTTCTGCTGGCTGAAGACAGTATGATCAACCGTGAGATCGCGGTTGAGCTGCTGCAGGATGCCGGATTGGTGGTTGATGTTGCTGAAAACGGCCGTATCGCCTGCGATCTCGTTCTTCAGGATCCGCGGCCCTATGACGGCATTTTGATGGATATCCAGATGCCGGAAATGGACGGTATTGAAGCCACTTTGCAGATCCGTAAAAAATGGTCTGCGGAGCAATTGCCGATTATTGCCATGACCGCGCATGCCTATGAGGAAGAACGGCAAAAATGTTTTGCTGCAGGTATGGACGACCATGTGGCCAAACCGGTTGATCCGTTCCTGCTGGTACGCACACTTGATCGCTGGTTGAAGCCGCGTAGCAAAGAAGCTTCGCGTCCGGTCGCAGAGTCTGCTCCGGTTGCAGTGAAGCCTGTAAGTGATCTGCCGGAAAGCCTGTCGCCGTTTGATCTTACAAAAGCGCTGGCGCGTATGAATGGTAAAACATCACTATTGCGTAAGCTGATTATTGATTTTGGACAGAGATTTGCTGCAACGCCGGAAGAGCTCAATGAGCTGATCGGTCGCGGTGCATTGGATGATGCGCGGCGCAGCGCCCATACGCTGAAAGGTGTGGCGGGATCGCTGGAACTGGCAGAGGTTTATGAACAGTCTGCCAAGACTGAAGCTGCATTGGCACAAGGTGATGTGGTTGCGGCTAATATATTGATTGCTGAATTGGAGCTGGTGCTGAAACCGGCAATAAAAGCGGCTAAGAGTCTTGTAACTACAACAGAAGATGATAATAAACCGGTTCCGGCAGGACAAGCTGATCCGGTCAATATTCAGGCGGAGATTCTGGTTTTCCGCGGGCTTCTGGAGCGCAGAAGTCTGAAGGCACGCAGCAGTTTTGAAAAATTGGCGATTACGCTCGGTATGACACCTGACACTCTGCAGGTTCATCCGGTGAAGGTCGCTCTCGACAATCTTGACTATAATCGCGCCCTCACATTGCTGGATGCTGAATTTGCTGATGTTTTGCAAACTTCACCGGACACTGAGCGTATCGGAGAATAATTATGACAGACCGCGCGGTCATCCTCATTGTGGATGATGAAATCTCAAATATTGAGATTATGAGTGCAGTACTCGAGGACGATTATGAAGTATGTTTTGCGACTTCAGGTGAGGAAGCATTAAAAGTTGCACAGACGGTGTTGCCGGACCTTATTCTGCTCGATGTGCTGATGCCGGGTATTGACGGATATGAAGTTTGCCAGCGTCTGAAAAAAGATCGCATGCTTGCGGATATTCCGGTGATTTTTACAACCGGCCTGAATGATCAGGATGCGGAAGTACGCGGATTATCTGCCGGTGCGATCGATTATGTAACCAAGCCTATTCAGCCGGTTATTTTGCTGGCGCGTGTGGCCAATCATGTTGAGTTGAAACGTCTGCGCGATCAGCTGGCGCAAATGGCTGTGACAGATGCTTTGACGGGTTTAAGTAATCGCCGTCATCTGGAGCAGACATTGGCGACAGAAACCACGAAACTGGCGCGCACAGGCGACTGGCTGTCGGTTATCATGGTCGATATCGACTTCTTCAAACTGTTCAATGATACATTTGGTCATCCGGCCGGTGATCGTTGTCTGGCGATGGTTGCAGCGGCTCTTACACGCGCGGTGCATCTGGCAACAGATGTGACAGCACGTTATGGCGGTGAGGAATTTGTCTGTGTCTTGCCGGGGCGGGATCATGATGCGGCAGTACTGGTGGCCAGAGAAATACAGGAACAGGTCAGTTCTTTAAGAATTCCGCATCCGGGTTCAACGGTTTCCACTTGTGTCACGGTGAGTATCGGCGTTGCTTCGGCATGTTGTCTGCCGGAAATGTCTGCATCGCAGTGGATGGCACATGCTGATCGCCAGCTCTATCTGAGTAAACGTGCCGGCCGGAATGAAATTTTCAGTACTGTTTTCAATGCGCAGGAAATCGGTCTGATTTCTGAATAATCCGGGATCATTGCTCTATGACCGGCAAATTCAGGTATTTTGCCGGTCAGCGACCTCACACAGATGCAACTGAAGTTTATGTGTCTGTATTTTCTCAAAAATATGCGGTGCCGGTGCTTTATCAGTGATAATGGCATCGACAATATTCAGTGCGCCGAGTTTAACAAGCGCGCGTTTGCCGAATTTGCTGCTGTCGACAGCCAGCAATTTGTGTCTGGATTGGTCGAGCGCTTTGGACACGGCCGCCACTTCTGTCCGGTCATCATCACACAGATCACCGTCATCATCGATGCCGCTGACAGAAATCACCGCATAGTCGAATTTGAAACGGTTGATGAAATCGGGTGTGTCTTCTTGAAAAATGCCGCCATCTACGGCGCGGACAAAACCACCCGGAATTGCCAGTGCGAAGTCGGAATTCTCGCTGATGAGTGATGCCACACGCAGACTATAGGTGACAATGCGCAAGCCCTGCCTGTTTTTTATCAGCGCAGCGGCAATGGCCTCGCAGGTCGTGCCCGTATCAATGAAAATCGTTGTGTTGTCGGGAATGTAATCGGCTACAAATGCGGCAATCGCCTGTTTTTCTGCGGCCTGATCCAGACGCCTCTGACGATAGGTTCCGGCATCCATCGGAGCCGCGATCGTCGCGCCGCCATGGATACGGCGAACTTTGCCTGTGGTTTCCAGCGCCATGATATCGCGGCGTGCAGTTTGCATCGTCACCGAGCAGAGATGCGCAATTTCTTCCAGCGAAATATAATGATTTTGCTCGAGATATTGCAGCAAAAACGCCTGACGGTTGTCTTTTTTGTTGCCGCCGGTTGATGCCGAATTGTCAAATCGCATAGCGCCCCCTGTACTCTACGTATGTCGGACAAAAAAAATTATGCGTCAAGAAAATGATTTTTGACAATCGTCCGGATTGTATAAAAACTGACATATGACTCGTCTAATGTAAGAAAAGTGACATTTTATGTCTCAAATCTTATTGTCAGGATGATATGATGAAACAGCAGCGGTCAGGCGCAAGACATAAGCGTAAATTAACGGCAGGGGTGGCAAGTGCAATATTGCTGGCTGCGCTGAATACAAATGCACAGGCAGAACCAGCAAAAACACAGAATTTTTCGCTGACCGTGATGGGTTTTAACATCTGGAATAACGGCGTTGATTCCAAGATGTGGGATGCTGAAGCAAAAAAGAATGGCCAGCTGATTTATAATAAGGCCATGCAGGATTTGCTGCGTGGCGTAGCGCCTGATGTGCTGGTTATGCCGGAACTTTACAACAATAGCGGCAGGCCATTTGGCGATACGACGGTTGTTAAAGCCCATGTGAAAAATACTCTGGATCTGCTGAATGAAAAAGCAGACAAGCTGGGTGCATTTGAAAAAATCAAAGACCATGGGTCCCGTGAAGGCGAAGGCATGGTCTTTACAAGCGGTGAAACGGAATATCTGGCGGCGAATACGGTTGTTGTGAAGCCGGGTAATGGCTTCCCTGATACGGTTATCGCCGGTCGCCATTTCAATTATGCAGATACATCGGCTGGTCGTATCACTCAGGCAAAAGATGCCAACAAACTGGCGCAATCTGCCCTGACTCCGACAATATTGCTCGGCGATCTGAATGCCGGTGATGTATCGGAACGAGGCCTGCTGAGTGTGGATGCGCAACTGCGCCTGATAAAAAAAGCCGCTGGTAACGCATTTTATAAAACGCTGGCTTATGAATATCTTGAGCGGGCGGATGCAGCAAAATGGCGTGCAATCATTCAAGCCGAACACCCGAATGCCAATATTGATAATTTGTCATGGGAGCAGTGGGGCAATGCACTGGATAAAGCCTATCAGGCACAAAAAGATATAGGCTTTGCCGGAGAGACCTATCCGGTAGACAATAATCTTCCGGTGACGATGAATATTATGAAACAACAATATCAGCTGATTCAGCTTGAGCGGAACCGCGAGCAGTTCAAACCAAGTGAAGTTGGTGATGAACGTGCGACCTGGACCAGTGACGGTGAAGAATCTACCAATACATGGCCGAGCTGGGATCGTGTGAATATTGATCATATTCTGGTTTCCCGACCTTTCGCCAAATGGGTGGAGATTGTTGATAATGGTCAATGGTCCGGCACACTTTCCAAACCGTCATTGCTGCCAAATGGTAATTCGCTGTCGGATCACGATCCGGTCGCACAGGAGCTGCGCTGGGTAGGGCCAAAGCTTGAGACTTATAAAGACGGCGATGTTGAGAAAAGCCGTCTGATCTGGGGCGCCGGTGCATCCGGTTTTGAAGCCAAAGGCAAAGAGTTTTTCCTGACCCGTAATAATAACCGTAATGATGTTTATCTTGGTCAGGTCGCGGATGAAAACGGCAAACCGATCCTGAAGGATCTGACGCAGGAAGAAAAACAAACACTGCTCAATTGCCAGACAACAGATGCACGTTTTGCGCAGGCTGTGAGAGATTACTGTATTGATAATCACGATTTCATTGGCGAAACCTCGGTTTCCGATGGCGGAACGGTGATTGTTTTTGAAGATGCGGCGCTGGGCAGTGCATCAGCAAATTTACGTTTGAATGATGGTGGTCTGCGCGTGGCCGGTCTGGCAATGAACAGTCTTGAGCGCAAAATCGTGCTGGACGGCAATGGCTGGATTGATGTGACTGCGGCTGCCAATAATCTGAAAGTTAATCAGGAGATCAGCGGCAGCGGTGCTCTCATCAAACGCGGCGAGGGTGTGCTGACACTGAATGCTGCGAATAGCTATACGGGCGGCACATCCGTAGAGCGCGGCGGACTGATTGTCGGTGATGCAGATCATACCGGTGCTTCTGTGAGCGGTATGATTAAAGTCAGCAATGGTGCATTTCTTGCGGGTTCAGGAACACTCGGTGGTATTCATATTGCTGCGGATGCTGTTCTGGCACCGGGTAACTCAATCGGCACGCTGAAAACTTCCGGCGATCTGGTGATGGAGGCAGGCTCTCTTTATCACGCGGAAATCAATCCGGATGGCACATCTGATCTCGTTCAGGCTTCCGGTACTGCAGCAATCGACGGTGCCCGCGTTTATGTCGATAAAGCGGGAGGCTCTTATATACCGGGCAACCGTTATACCATTCTCACCGCGGATGGCGGTGTGAACGGTACTTTCGCTGACCTTAGCCAGAATATGCCATTCATTAATCTCGGCCTGATTTACGATCCGAAGGCGGTCTATCTGGATGTGCTGCGCAATCAGGTTGCGTTTGATGATATTGGCGAAACGGCTAATCAGCGTTCTGTCGCAGCCTCTGTTGAATCTCTGGCAAGCGGCAATGCTGTTTATGATGCGGTGCTCGGGCTGGAAAGCAAAGAACAGGCTTTAGCTGCTTTTGATCTGCTGACAGGTGAGGTACATGCATCCGCTAAAACGGCTCTGATGAATACGAGCAGCGATCTGCGTAATGCAACTCATGATCGTCTTCGTTCCGCTTTCGGAGATGCACATGCACAGAAGGGCGCACAGGTTGTCTCGGCCAAAGATGCGCCTGCTGCTTTATGGGTGCAGAGCTTCGGCACATGGGCTGAGAATTTTGCAAACGGCAATGCTGCAAAACTCAGCCAGACAACGGGTGGTGTCTTTGCCGGTTATGATGCAGAAATTGCAGAGAATGCACGTCTCGGCGCATTGGCCGGTTACAGCCGCACCAGTTTTGATGTTGATGACCGTGCCTCATCCGGTGAGAGCGATAATTATCATCTCGGCATCTACGGCGGTTCGCAATGGGGCAATACTGCTCTGAGTGCTGGTCTTGCCTATAGCTGGCACTCGGTAGATATCAGCCGTTCAGTCCGTTTTGCTGATTTCTCGGATAAACTCGCAGCTGATTATAATGCAGGCACGGTTCAGGCTTTCGGTGAACTCAGCCATAAGCTGCAAACCGGTAATGCGGTCTTCGAGCCTTTCGCCAATCTTGCCTATGTTGCTGTGAAGACGGATAGTTTTACCGAAACCGGCGGACAGGCTGCTCTGACCGTTGACGGTGACAGAATGAGCACCGTGTTCACAACGCTCGGTATTCGCGGAGCAACAGAGATGATGTTTGGTAATATCAAAGCCGAACTGAATGGTACGCTGGGCTGGCAGCATGCATTTGCTGATATCGATCCGGTCAGCCGCGCATCTTTTGCAACGGGTTCTGCTTTTGATATTTCCGGTATTCCTGTGGCAGAGGATACGGCGCTGGTTCAGGCAGGTTTTGATATTAAGGCCAGTGAACAGGCAACTTTCGGTATCAGCTATCGCGGTCAGTTCGGATCAGGCTTTCAGAGTAATTCTGTGAATGCCAAACTTGGCATCAAATTCTGATCCATCAGATATTTTGTAAAAGGAAACTGCCGGATTCCGTCACGGAGGCCGGCAGTTTTATTCTTGGTGTTTGTTTCGCCGGAAGATCAGGCGGCCGGTTTTGCGGCCGGTTTTAATGCGACAGCAGGAAAATCTACCGGTACATCCAGCGCGACATTGATATAATTGGTGAAGAGATTGAGAGCGACATGGGCAATAATCTCTACAATAGCCTCATCGTCAAAACCTGCGGCTTTCAGCACCGCAATATCATTTGCTGTCACTGCGGCACGGTCGCGGGTGATTTTGAGGGCAAAGATCAGAGCAGCTTGTGTCCGCGGGTCTGAGGATTGTCCGGTCTGGGCAGCCGCCATATCGGCAGCTGATGCGCCGGCCTTGCGTCCGAGCGCTGTATGGGCGGCAAGGCAATATGCACAATTATTGGCATTGGCAATTGCAACAGCGATTTCCTCGCCCAGACGCGCACCGAGTTTGCCGGTACTAAGAGCACCGAACGATCCCCACATGCTTTGCAGTGCGGCTGGTGAATTGGCAACAGCCTTGAACATGTTCGGGACAGTGCCGAAAGCACCGTTAATCTGATCGAGCACCGGTTTGACAGAACCGGTGGCAGACGCTGGATCAATGAGATGAATATGTGCCATAATAGATAATCCTTCTCTGTAGCTTGGAGTTGGGTCAATGAACGGTCCGGTGATGGCAGTCACCGGGCCGTTTTCAGTTCCGGCTTATGAGCCGTGAACAACGGTGTCCGGCAGTTTTTGTGTGCCGGAGATATTACTTCCAGGGTTTTGGGTGAATGCTGCCCAGTTCATATCCTGAGCAGTCTGGTCTGCGGCTTCGTGTTCCCCGCAATCCAGCCGGAGATCCGTACCGGCAATATCTGCGCCGATAAATGTGCAATGATGTGGGTGTGCTGATCCGGGATGAATATTCGGACGGAAATGACGGCAGGAAACACACATGCGCTGCAGCGGAATAGCGCCGGCTTGCTGTAATTCACGGATGAGTCTGATTTGTGTGGCGAGTAATTCGCTTTGTACCGAAACGGGTAAGCTCTCCAGCGCCTCGGAAAAGCGTGATGAGCTCTCTTCTATCGTAGCATTGACGGCATGACCTTCAGGGGTCGCGCATATGATGCTTGCCCGTGCATCAGAGGTGTCAGCGGTGCGGATAAGTAGTTTTTTCCGGACAAGGGCGTTTACCGTCTCCGTGATACTGGCACCGGAAACGGCAAGTTGCGCGGCGATGTTTTTTGAGCGCATACCGTCAGGTCGCGTCACAAGTAAAGCAAGAACCTGTGCCTGAGCCGGGTTCAGCCCTTCGGCTGCTGCCGCTGCCCATAGTTCAGCTCGCAGAATGATAGCAAGGCGATCAAAGCCTGTCCGTAGGTGACGGAGTGTTGTTGATATCTGACTCATGTAAATATTAAGTAGGAGTCCTAATTAAATGTCAAGCGCTCAATACCGACTGCGGATGACGAACAGGCCAGTTCCGGCATGAAGTTCTCAATACTGTCAGAGAGACAGTGTATTAAATTGCAGAACTTGTAAGACGTGACAGCGCGCCTAAGGCGTGGCATAGGAGGGCGCACAATCACAAGGCCTCCTGTTTCATGATCCGCATTGACAATATCAGTAAGTCCAACAGCCATCGCATTCTGTTTATCGAAGCGTCTGCCGCTTTGAACCGTGGCGAGAAAATCGGCCTTGTCGGGCCGAATGGTGCCGGTAAAACAACGCTTTTCCGTATGATTACCGGCGAAGAACAGCCGGATGAGGGACAGGTTACGGTCGAGAAAGGCGTGACGATTGGCTATTTTGATCAGAATGTCGGGGAAATGGGCGGGCGTACGGCCGTTGCGGAAGTGATGGATGGTGCTGGCCCTGTCAGTATTGTTGCCGCAGAATTGCGTGAACTCGAAGCTGCAATGTGCGATCCGGATCGTATGGACGAGATGGATGCGATCATTGAGCGCTATGGCGAAGTTCAGGCGCGCTATGAGGAACTCGACGGTTACGGTCTGGATGGGCGTGCGCGTGAAGTGCTTGCAGGTTTGAGTTTTTCTCAGGAAATGATGGACGGCGATGTCAGCAATCTGTCCGGCGGCTGGAAAATGCGCGTGGCCTTGGCGCGTATTCTGCTGATGCGCCCTGATGTGATGCTGCTCGATGAGCCTTCCAACCATCTTGATCTTGAAAGCCTGATCTGGCTTGAGAATTTCCTGAAAACCTATGACGGCGCTTTGTTGATGACGTCGCATGACCGCGAATTCATGAACCGTATTGTCTCCAAGATTATTGAAATCGACGGCGGTAATCTCACGACCTATTCCGGTGACTATGTTTTCTATGAAGGCCAGCGTGCTCTGAATGAAAAACATCAGCAGGCACAGTTCGAACGCCAACAGGCAATGCTTGCCAAAGAAATCAAATTTATTGAACGCTTCAAAGCCCGTGCATCCCATGCATCGCAGGTGCAGAGCCGCGTGAAGAAGCTGGAAAAGATTGACCGCGTGGAACCGCCGCGCCGTCGTCAAACTGTGGCTTTTGAATTTGCAACGCCGCCGCGCTCCGGTGAAGATGTCGTTAATCTCAAAGGTGTCCACAAAGCCTATGGCAGCCGCACAATCTATGACGGGTTGGATTTTATGATCCGCCGTCGTGAGCGCTGGTGCATTATGGGTGTGAATGGCGCGGGTAAATCGACTTTGCTCAAACTGGTGACCGGTACGACTGATGCCGATCAGGGCAATGTTTCACTCGGTGCCAGCGTTAAGCTTGGTTATTTCGCTCAGCATGCCATGGATATTCTGGAAGGTGACAGCACGATTCTGGAATGGCTGGAGCAGCGTTTTCCAAAAGCAGGGCAGGCACCTCTGCGGGCTCTTGCCGGTTGCTTCGGTTTTTCGGGTGACGATATCGAAAAGAAATGCCGTGTTTTGTCCGGTGGTGAAAAGGCGCGTCTGGTTATGGCGGCTATGTTGTTTGATCCGCCGAACTTCCTTGTTCTGGACGAACCGACTAACCACCTTGATCTCGATACCAAAGAAATGCTGATCAAGGCGCTGGCTGCCTATGAAGGCACAATGCTGTTTGTTTCGCATGACAGACATTTCCTGTCAGCGCTTTCAAACCGCGTTCTGGAACTGACGCCGGATGGTATACATCAATATGGTGGCGGCTATACGGAATATGTAGAAAGCACGGGGCAGGAAGCACCAGGTCTGCATAGTTAAAATGAATACGCCTCCCGAAAGTGATTTCGGGAGGCGTCTTTATATAATAGGATATACATTTAGCGGCGCTGCAATTTTTCAAAGCGCTTAATCAGACGATCCCGTTTCAGCCGCGAGAGACGTTGAATCCAGAAAATACCGTTCATCTGGTCAATCTCGTGTTGATGGCATACGGCAAGTAAGCCTTCCGACTCTTCTATATGTGCCTTGCCGTCCAGATCTTGATAGCGGATATGTACGGCAGCGTGGCGCTCAACCTCATCCACAACACCGGGCATAGAAACACTGCCCTCTTGATGACGGATCATGTTTTCAGAAGCCCAGATGATTTCGGGATTGATGTAGATTTTGACACTTGCATCAGGAGACAGCTCCAATACCGTAACGCGTTTCGCCACGCCGATATGTGATGCAGTGATTCCGATCCCCGGCGCGGCGCGCATAGTGTCCAGAAGATCATCGGTGAGTTCACGCAAAGACGCATCAAATTGCGTGACAGGTTCTGCAATCTCGCGCAGACGCGAATCCGGATAGGTAATAATAGGGCGAATAGTCATAACGGGGCTTTGTCTCGCTGAGTCTGAGCTATGTATATAAAGTCTCGAGCTCTCATTACCGTAAAAGCGATTTTTTGGACAGTTCTGCTGCGACTCGTAAAAACCTACCTGGTTATTCCCGCCTGGTTCCACTCGTTTTGGTCTGAAATCGGTATTTGATTCTGGATTTATGAGTCGAAACAAGGGTTTGGCGCTGTGATTTGATATATTTGGCTTGGTTTTTGGGGTGATTTGGGAAGG
>NZ_ANNO01000023.1:0-8781 GCF_000409565.1 Pseudochrobactrum sp. AO18b | reverse complement strand
GCGCGGCTCGGAGGTTCACCATTCAAAGAGGTGCAGAAACGCGCCTGACGGCGCTCTAAACCCCGTTTAACAACGAATACAGAAGATATTTATGAGTGGGTGGCCTGATACCAACTAAGAAATACGTTGCGTATTGCCATTTCGTACATACGAAACGTATGTACCCGCATTCAAGATTCCAGCCTACGGCGCAACAGATTGCGTATGTACCATTCATACATACGCAGAGTATTTATAAGGCGTAAATACCAATGGTATTTACGCACTAGAAATACTTAACGTACATACGTACGATATTTACGATATATCATTATCAATTGTGCATACGATTGATATTCACATATGAGCATTACCAATCGTACATACGATTGATATTTACGAATTAACAATACGTAACGTACATATAAATCATATTTCTAAAATGAACGTACGGTCTGTACATACGATTGATATTTCTCTAACGTACATACGAATCGTATTTCTAATGCGTAAATACGTTAGAGATTTACGTTTGATATTTACGTTATGTAAATATCTCTCAGCAATACTAACGGTAAATCTAAAATAGCAATACGTTTCATATTGCTTCTGCGTACATACGATTTGGCAATACGTTTATCTGGTAACTGCCAGCATGTGAGGCTTAGAATGGCACAGGCTAAAATTATCACAGGTGCAAATGCAAAAGGTGGAGCAGGTAAAACCCTGTCTGTTATTTTGCTTGGTACTGAACTTGCCTTTAGAGGCATGAAGGTTCTGATTATCGACACCGATAGTGAGAAGAACATATCGAGCTGGTTTGACCGTTGCGTTGAAAACGGTACTCCTGTTACGGACATTGCTCATGAGTATGCAGGTACATCGAATAAACTTCTTGATGTTTTAAAAGCAAACGTAGAGCTTTATGATTATATTTTAATCGACACTCCGGGACGCTTAGAAAAATTTCAGCAAACAGCCTTTGAATTAACCGATCTCACTATAATTCCGGTTCAGGCTTGCCAGTCTGATATTAAAGGCATGGTCACTCTAATCTCTACACTTTTGGAGATTGAGGAAGCAGAACAAATTGAAATCCGAAAACTCGTTTTCAATACCCGCATTACTATGCAGGATCGCCATATTAATGAATATAAGTCTATCGGTAATTTCATTAATGAACTCAAAGAAGATGATAGCACTATCGAACATTCATCCGTTGAGCTAATGCAGCGCAATCCGTACCGTAAAGTCTATTCTGGCTTCACATCTCTAAGAAATTTACCGGACGCTGATAAAGATTCAGTGCTGAAAGCCATTGAAGAGGCTTCTAATTTTACCGATGCTGTTTTGAAATACTTGGAAGAGGGTGCAGAAAATGAGTAAACTTGATCGTATCAACAAAATGCGCCAAGCAAGCTTTAGCCCATCGAAAGCAGTAACGCCCGTTTTAGACGTGCCGGTGTCTGAAACAACAGAAAATGAGGCTTTGGCTCCCGCAGTCGAAACAGCTGCTCTTGAAAATGTTCAGGCTCCTTCAGCTCCTGCCGCTGTCCAGACGCCAGTTCAAAAGAGCATGCCAAGCATAAATCTGCTGCATGAAATTAAACAATCAAACAAAAAGCAGACCAAAACGCCTTTAACACTAAAATTGGACAATGATCTGCGTCTTAGATTACTTTCTGCAGCTGATAAGATAGGCTGTACTCAAACTGCGATTATCACAACGGCGATTGAAAAAGCACTCGACGAATTAGGTTATTAAGCAATGCGCTTTGGCTTCTTCACAGGTGGTCTAATTGGTTTTGTAGTAGGGGCAATTTCTGCCCCTATTATCTATGAGCAAGTGAATGTGAACGGCAATTTTCCATTAAAAGATATTATTTATGGTGCTATACAGCCTTCAGACCGTACAAAATGGCCAAATGCTGATGATACTCTAAATGCACTATTTGAATATCAGAAGTGGGAAGTAGCTGCACAATCAACCGCTAATAAAGCAAGTGTTGACGATTGCGTTACATTACAAAATAATACGTTTGGTTGTGATATAACATTAAAATTGGCATGGTTAGAGAAACAAACGCAAATTTCTGCAACTTTCCAGCTCATTGAAGATAAATGGAAAATTATTAATATTCAAAAAAACCTTCCATAGTCTCTTGCAAAAAGCTAATCGGTTAACATAACTGTTTTAGTCACTTGAAGGCTAAATTGCTGGCTATATAATGGGCTTAGATTCTGTATTATCCAGTGGATGCGGGATTTGCTACAATTTTGAAATGAATAGGGGCTGGTGTGAGTAACCAACAAGTCAAAACAACAATAGAAGAAAGAGGGCTTGTTGAAAGTTTCGATCCAGAAACGAAAAAGAATATTTTCCGAAAGCCCGGCTTTGAGGGCATCGAGCAGTTTGAAGATATTGACCGGCGCTTAGGTGACTTTATCCGAGAAGCCCGTGTTAACAAAAATCTTACCCATGAGCATTTTGTCGAACTGATCGGCTTGTCATATTATGTTTATGGCCGCTATGAACGCGCGCGGTCGCGCATGACTGTTCGCCGCTTGGTTCATGTCTGGGAATTGCTCGGTTTTTCTATGATTGACCTTGTTTATGCGATTGCCCCACAAATGTTGGGCGATACCCCTGAAAAAGCTGAACGAATGAAAGCCCTCTATTCCTCAATTGAGGGCTTTAAAGATTTTCTAAGTGACGCAACACCTGAACAAGTTACCGAGTTTCAGGACACTATGGCGGCAATGTCAAAGCTTCCTCCTGAAGCCCTGCGCACAATGAATTTATTTTTCAAACAAATGAATCCTACCGTTGAAACAAAGCCCAAAAAACGGGCATATCCAGCAAAAAGAAAAAAGGCTGAAGCAAAGCCTGAAGAATGAAAAAAGGCCGCTTATGCGGCCTTATCCAATTCTGAGGGTTGCAGGCTATGAAGATAGTTTGCTGCGGCCTGCGCCTTAGATGCAGCTGTGAAAATGGCCTTTGGATCATTTTTAAGCACTTCAAGCCATGTACTGATATAAGTCGCTGTATTTTCTTCAGGATTGATCGGCACCTGAAGATCAGAGCAGACGAAAGCCGATGTTAATTCGGCAACCAACTCTTCCATTGCGTAAGCCTCATTGCCAAAGCGCCCCGACAAATCACGATCTAAACGGCTCTTTGCTGCTGTCCAGTGGCCGAGTTCATGCAACAGAGTGGAATATAGGTGCGTTTGATCTACGAACCGCTTTCTATCCGGCATTGTGATAGTGTCTGCACTTGGGCGGTAAAAGGCTTGCGTACCGCTAAACTCAATTTTCGCACCTGTATTAGCGATGAAGGTATCTGCAATTACATGAGGCTCAATCTCATTGTCTGGCAGGTCTGGCTGAATGAATAGGTGATCAGGCAAGCCGTCAATCTGACGAATGTTAAAGACGCTGTAGCCTTTCAGGTATGGAATTTGACGTTCTTCATTATCGACCGGCATTTCATCTTTTGGCGTGAAGGTGCCGTATTTAACGACAAGGGTTGATTTTTCGCCTTTGCGTACCTGACCGCCTAATTCTTGTGCCTGCTTGAATGTCATCCACATTGGTTGATCGTAGCCGAAGGTTAGGGATGCAATCCAAAGGGCGAGAACATTAATGCCCTGATATGTCTGACCGTTGGCACGGAGCGGCAATTTCATGTTTGGGGCGCCATTCCAAGGGCTAATCCAAGGCTTAACGCCTTTCTCCAGCTGCTCAACGATTGTTTGGGTGATGCGTTCGTATGTGTCGTTGCTTTTCATGGTGGATCTCCTTTTCGTTCCTGACGGCAGAAAAACGAAAATGGCCGCATAAGTGGCCGGTCAGCCGTAGGCACGAAACGGAGTGGAGTACGGCAAAGCCGTTGACCGGACACGAGGCCATTGCAGCTTGCCGTCAAGTAAGGAACGAAAGGAAGTTCCACAAAGCTGGCACCTGTTACATGCATCACCAAGAGGTGAGGGCGGCTAAGCTGGCGCTGCCTGTTAGCTCTGTTTGCGCATCAATGCGCCCTGCCGCCGTGCTAATGACTGGCATCAACGTGCGACCGGCGCAGTTTGCTTTGCATCCCACTTCAGCAATCAAACAGGATGATCTGGGTAGGCACAGTTGCGATTGTGCAAGTGATAAAGCTCTGTCGTGACAATCGGCATCAGCTCTAAGAAATGTTAGAGAGGTGAGACGGCTTTACACTGAAATAGCGGCTTCGTTCGTGCGCAAGTGGTTGCTGCATTCATTCAATCAGCCATATCTGCACAATGCTCGGCCTCATTGGCAGATGGGCAAGGATGCGGCAGGGAATATTAAATCGCGCTGCTATGCTGCCCCACCAAAACTTAATGACACTTGTGCCGGTGAGGGTTGTTGAACTCCTTCCGGCCTTGCCATCATGAATAGGCCGCCTAAGCACTGCGTTTTAGATATGATCGGTGGTCTTGGCAGGCTCTGAGCGGAAAGAATGCCGGAACTTCGGCTCATGCTCTTTATCGTGCCTATCCTGAATATAGCGACAACTAGATTATGGTGGGTGCTATTGGTCAGACCATTATTAGCATCGAGGACGTGCAATAAATTTCATGCCTATCAGAATGGATTAGCAAAAGAGGCGTGTCCAGGTTGCGAAGATATTTCAACCATTCATCTTATAAAAGAAGGCACAAAGTGCCTTCTGCTGCCTGCCATTTCTGAAAATGAAAAAGCCCCCGAAGGGGCTTTGATTTTTTTAATCCCATTCAATGATTGCCTGAAGGCTTTCATCATCTTGTTCAGGGTAGCGGCCAAGATTGGCGCGGAAGTCAATCGCCTTCAGTGTGATGGAGAAGTATTCCTTGCCCTGCTGGCTTTTGTTTTTCCAGATACCACCGACCTGAATGTCGAAGCCTGCCGGAGATTTTGAGTAAATGCGATGAGTTGGAGTTTTATCGCTTTTTGGGTTGGAGATTGGCATGACCTTGATTGTGAGGTCGTTGGAGAGAGTGGAGATACGGCCGGAGCCTGTGGAAGCTTCAATGTTGTCGCTATCGAATTTGATGAAGTTTGTGACGTTGTTCATTTTTAGGTTCCTTTTTGCTAGTTGCTGAGAAGTCCCAAGCATGAAGTTGACGGTGCTGCACCGGAGGCCGCAGCGAAGCGAAGGAAGCCAGAGAGAAGAAAATTTGTCCCGCGAGGAAGTCCGCAGGACGGGGAAATTTTTTGAACGCGGCTTTGCAGCAAACCGGCACGAAATGCGACGACGTAACAGAAGCAACGGCGAAAAGAACCGCTCAAAAATGGGTATAATCCGTCACATTACAAATTCACTGTTTGCGACCAAGAAACTTCAATGCGATTGTATAAACTCTTAACTTCCAGCACGATAGCAACTCATGTCTATGCTTTAGTCAATCGCAAATTAAAAACACCATTAATTCGCATATCCAAAACATGGCATTAATCGTCACATAAGTAACAAGACACTGGAAACAGCCAGCAGAATGGATCTCGTCTTAATCACAAAGGCGGCTATGGCATGGCATATCTTGTCTAACCAGTGCGCAAGGGATTAGCCCACTGCAATTTTAAGGAATAAAAAAAGCCCCTTTGGGGGCTTCATTGAAGAAATGGCAGGCAGCACGGTTTTGGCAAGCCAAAACCATCATTCATCTTCAAAAACCTTCAGGTTTTTGGCCGCTTGCTGCGGGTTTTTCCGGCACAGCTGCTTATTCTTTTTAGAAGCATGTTCGCACTTATAGGCATAGGTGCTTAATTGATAGCTTGGTGCATCAGGAAAGGCACCGGCAGCAATATCAAGATACTCCTGAAACTCTTTAGACTGGCACCGGTTGCCGCTTGCGCCGCAATTGTAGGCACTGTCTGCAAGGGCAGGCATAGAAAAGAGAGAAACTAATGCAATTAGTGTAATGCTTTTCATAATGCCTGTCCTTTATCTCGCTTAGGCTTTTTCAATATCAGTTTGGCTAAAGTCATTGCCTTTGAACAATAGCGGTAAACGCAATTCTGTAGCGCTTGCAAAAGAGAAGCAATCACCAAAATTGAGTTTAGCAGGATGCCCGACAAAGCGGCCAAAGGTTTTGGCTGCATCAAGGGCGCGTTTATGTGTTGAGCCGCCTATTGCAACTTCTTTCGCACCAATTGTGCGCAGAAAATTATCAACTCGGATTTGAACCTGTTCAATCAGTTCCGGCGGGATTGGCTTTTGATCGCCGTAACGTGCGGTCGCGGCAATGCGAGCCAGACTTATAACAGCTTCAAAAACTGAAACAGACGAATAGGCTTTAGTCCCTGTGCAGCCTTCAATCTTACCGACGAAATAACCTGCATCTTCTTCTTCGGCCAGAATTGCAACGATAACAGAAGCATCAATGAACATTACAAATCCCATCCTTCATCCATGAAAGCCTTATGGTCATGTGGGGTCTTATTTTCCCCGATCAGGTCTTTCATAGATGCCTGAATTTCTGCCACGCGCTCCGCAAGCGGCCTTTCGTTTGCAAAACGGTTCAGCTCATTTTGAATGGCGCGGCGAACTGCTTCCGTTTTGCTCGGCGCATTGGTAACTTTCATAAGTTTGATCGCCATTTCATTAACGGCATCATCTTTGACATATAGACCAGACATTGATTTGACTCCGGTATATCCAATTTGAAATATACGTATATACTACAAAGTATATACTAAATTTGCAATCATTTTTTGAGGAAACGGGGCAGAAAAACCGCCCCGTAAATCAAGAAATAAATGCCTTTGAAGCATTGCGGAGCTTCATGCAGCGTCTGGCATTTCGTCCGATGTGTCAAGGTTCACCGGCTTAGAAACCTGCAAGAGAGGTGGTAGCCATTTAGTGCCTTTAAGAATTTTCTCGGCGAGCTTTGCAGCATCTGCCTTGCTTGATGATTGCATGACTTCGCGCTCTGCATCATTACCTTTCAAAAGGCCAACGGTGCGTTGTATTTCGTTGCGCGAAACCTGTCTGAAATAGCTATCTGCGGTCGGTGTCCACCAGTCGCGCATATCCAGATTAAGGGCTCTTGCAAGTTGGTCATTCTTATCTGGTGCGCTTGTCTGATTGCGTGTTTCAATCACACTAATTGACGGTGCAGCCGCATATGCCAACAGGGATAACAAGGTTGTTTTGTTTTGGTCGAGTAACCAATCAAAGAGATCGTCAACATCAGCAGGCAATATGTTGCCCATTTCTTCCTTCATAGCTTCATAAGCATCATAGGCTTTAGAACTATCCGGCTGTTTCATATAGGAAGTTGTGTTCACCTTGTTCATAGATATATCCAGCACTGACTTATAATAGCCAGCGGAATAATGGGCGCTAATCAAAAGCCTATGAACAACAGCAACTAAAGCTGTATTCACGTCCTTAGCCATAAGGGCAATCATAGCTGCGTTTTTATGTGCGGTTAAATCTTCGCGCAATGTTTGAGATACGGCACCATTTGCATCTTCTACCTGAGCGCCTGAAGCCTTTTTCAAGCGTTCTGGGTCGTCCTCTGGGCGAATATAACCATGATAGAAGTGCAATTCTCCATCTGAGCGAATTGTATAAAACACGCCGGAATAGGCCATTTCTTCAGGGTCAAAGGAATATTTTTTATCCTGCAACGCTTCGTATAGTTCGGATATCCGGTCATGTTCAGCAAGGGCTGCAATATTTTCCGGCTTATCGCCTTCAATTGGGAGTGCTGCCATTTCGGCCTCCCAAGCTTCGAGCTGCGCATATTCTTTTTCGCTCAAATCTCTGTGCTTAGAATAGATTCTGCGCCAGTTGTAATAATCAGAATGATCGCCCATCATTTCAGACCATGCCCAACCTTCAGCAGCGATTTTTTCTTTCACAGCCTCAATTTTTTCATCCAGTAGCTTGCCTATAATTTCAGGGTTTACGATTACCCCGCCACCATCATCAGCAAACAAATCTGTAATGACTGCACCGCCAGCGGCTTTATAGGCTTCAAGTCCAACAAAACGAACGGCTGGCGTTGAGGTTGCCATTTCAAAATTTGTCAGTGCGCTGCGTATTCTTGTTGGTGAATAATATTCAGAACGCATCAGCGACAAAACGGACTTTTGGCGCTCATGATCATCAGTGATCGCAAATGCCTGAAGCTGCGGCAAAGAAATAGCATCCTGAAGGTGAGCGTCCAGAATTTCCGGCGCTACATTTGCCAATGCTAAGCGTTTCTGAACGGTCGGAACACTTTCGTTAAAGGTGTTTGCGATCTGTTCAACGGTTGCACCATTTTCGGCCAGTGCCTTAAACGCTGCGAACTGGTCGAGCGGTGACATGCTTGCCCGTGCTTCATTTTCAATGAGACTGAGGGCAACAGGGTCGGCATCGGTGCGAACGCTACAGGTAATTTTATGATCTGGCTTAATCTCGCCAGCTTCGGCCAGACGCAAAAGCGCGGCAAGGCGACGACCGCCAGCGGTAACAAAAAAATCGCCTTTTGTTTCTGCGGGTCTGACAACCAGATTTTGCAGCAATTTAAAACCAGTTGCGCGAATGCTTGCGGCCAGAATTGCAAGGTCTGCGGTATTCATACTTTTGCGCACATTAAGAGGGTCTGGCAGCAGGTTTGATAATGCGATTTCACGAATAGTCATTTGTTTTTCCCTTCTTCCTTTTCCGCGAAGCGTTCTTTCTGTCCCGTAGGGCAGAAACCCCGTTTCTGCTCCTGCGGCGTCGCAAGCGAGACTGGGGGTTAGGGGTGGCAAGCTGGAAAACTGGGAGGGGGATCACCCGCCCGAAGGGTCAGCAGCGGA
>NZ_ANNO01000022.1:0-5301 GCF_000409565.1 Pseudochrobactrum sp. AO18b | reverse complement strand
TCGTCGGTGAAATTAGCTTTACCCATCGTAAGCTCCTTGCCTCTTTTTTAAGTCACAAGGTGTCTACAAATCTAGGGGCTATTCAATCGTCTGGCTCAAGCATTAGGTCTGAATGTTGCTGACATCCAATTGGCTGAAGCTAACACTCGCTCAAAGCTAAATGCTGGCTTTGCCCCCTATGCTTATTTATCCACTGAGAACCCTGTTCCGAGCCCGATATTTGCCTGTGCATGGGGAAATTTTCATGAACAGAAATATATCCGGTTTCCGATAGGTCTAAGGCCAGCAGATTATCCAGCTTTAGTAATGAAGCAGTTGCCGAAGGCTATCCCAACTTTCGGGAGGGTAACTGGCTTTCATATTCATTACAGTTTGGACAATGTCCTTAGTTTCTCGATAGATGGTCAGAAGCGGTGCGAAAGCGCTGTTTCACCTACAACCGTTCAGACTACCCTTTATATTTAGTAAGATTTACCCTCGAAATTGCCGCGAATTCACAAAAACTGGAAAATATTTTGAATATATGGGTTTGGTCTGACCTTCACTTAGAGCAGCAATATGTTGAGTTTCCTATCGCTGCACCTGCTCTGGCCGATGTTATTGTATGCGCTGGTGACTGGACGACAGCAGACCAGCTAGAACAGCAAATGAAGAAGGTCGTACAGGATTACAATCTTCCGATTATTTTCGTCGCTGGCAATCACGAGTACCAAGGTGCCTTGACGTTTGAAGCATCAAAGGCATCTATGGCATCTATTGTCGAGAAAAGCCGTCACTGGAACCAGCGCGTTACCATTCTGGATAATGAGAACTTCATCTATAAAGATGTGGTGTTCATTGGCAGCACGCTATGGACTGATTTCTTGTATCAGGCAGACAGTCATGCAGAGTTACCTTGGCGGGTTAAAGAGGCTGAAGCCCTGATCCGTGATTTTACTGCTATCCAAATGGCGAGTGGCGAATGCTTCTCACCATCATTCATGTTGCAGCAGAATAAATTCTCCATCCGGTATATTTATGAGACTTGCGAGCGTTTCTCATCAAAACGGAAGGTTATTATTTCTCATCATATCCCACATGAGGCGGCATCTGATGCTGTCTATCAAAACAGTGCTTCCAACTATTTATACGCATCCAGCGCCTCTGCCTTTGAAAATTTGATGCATTCACATGCGGCACCTGATCTATGGATTTGCGGCCATACACATCAAGTCACTGATATTCAGGTTGGGCAGACCCGTATCATCAGCAATCCTTATGGATACCGCCGTTTCAAAAGCGAGCGTGAGAATGCTTTCCGCTGGGATTACGTCATTTCTGTCTAATGGCCTTATGTCTCTCTATCTGCATTTATCAAAAGGCACCTCACCAAACATGAATGACCGGCATCATATTATCGGCTGTGAAGGTATTTATCTTGAACGTGGGCGCATTCTCAAAGTGCGCTTGAAATCAGTCACCCCATTAGAGATGGATGGACATATCGGAGCTGATTTCTCGCTGCAAATCCTCGAAGATTTTAGTCGGTCATCAGTGTCCGAGAATGCTCATAATAGCCTAGGTGCTGTAGATGATTTAGAAGTCGGTTCTGTGTTTTTGGAACATCGAAATGAAATCATTACAGCAAGTGGCTATGTGGCATGGAAGCTGATTTTAAATGCTGATTTAGTCGAGAAAATAACTGTAGCTATTAAAATAAACGTATCCGAAATTTCTGCATACCGGTTGGCGAAAAGCATTTGTGAAAAATATGAACTGGATAAATATTTAAGAGAGAAATCTATTGTTTAATCCCATGGTGCGATTAACGAATTTTCATACTCGTCTACCCGTTTCCATGCCTCAACACAGTAATGGTATGTATCGAAATCACCATTTTGTCTGGCTACTTCTCCTACTTCCTTAAGGCAGGATTTGAAATAATTGGTATTAGTATTCTTGTATTCTTCGTACATGATTTAGTTCATGGATGTCCTTTCTGTTATGACAGACGCTTCAGAAAGAGCTCTGAAGCGACCCGCTAACGTTATATTTATTAGGATTTTCAGTGTTTCTGAGAGAAAAACTAAAAATATTTCCAGTCATGAACCATCTGTTGCATAAAGGTAACAGTGTCTTCTAGGGAATGCCCATTGCCGTAATGAGCGCCCATACCTTGAGCTTTGTGCCCCATAAGATCGTTCTGGAGTTCCTCTGGCAGGCGATGTTTTCTCATGCGATCTTTAAACGTATGACGTAGGCTATACACCGTATGTTCATCGGTTTCTAAAAGCCCATTGTTTTTCATGAACTTATTTATCAGCCCAGAAGCATTGGATGGGCCGTTACCTGTAGCATAATGGGTGAAGCCTTGAGGAAAAGCTTGGAATGATCTCAGGGAGTAACCAACGAGCGGAATGATGCGCTTACGGTGTGTCGTCTTCAATTTTCGGGTTTGATTTTCCTGAATGATAATATGAGGAATGGCTGCGTTTAATTTGATGTCTTGGTCAGGGTTAAGGCCGCATAGTTCTTTGAATGAACAGCCAGTATCAATCACAGCAAATAAGAGCGCTTTAGCGCATGGGTTTAGCTGTGCAAAAGCGTTATCTTTGAACCAGTGCTCGTTCAAGAAATCGATAGAAAATGGCGGGCGTGCATTATCATCGACCTTAAAGTTCAAGCGATCGAAGACTGTTTCAGTTTCGTTATCGTGCGCGAGATTATAAGTTTTGATAAGAACACGCATATGTGTGATATATTTGCTGGCTGTGTTCGGTTTAATTTCCTGCGATGCAATCTTAATTTTCAAGCTTTTATGAAAATCACGAGCCTGTTGGCGCGTCAAAGATTTCAGCTCAATATCTTTCCCTAAAAAGGCGGTTAGCTGCTTAACGGCATTTTGAAGAGGATTAATTTTCTTCGAGCGCTCTCGCTCACTAAAACGGCTAAGTTCATGTACTTGATCCGCTTCAAAAAACGCAACGAGATCGGAAAGTTTGATAGTAGATGTGGCCGTGCTGAAATAACTCTGAAACTCGGGACCGTTTGGTTTGCCTGCTTTTGACCACTCACTATGAGTTTGCATAAACTTAGCAGGGTTTTGGATGAGTTGATCAATCGGGTTATAGGTGCGGCCTTGTATCGAAGCCATCTGGACGATCTCTTCATAGCTCAGGTCGGTGGCGTTGGTGAGTGTTTCACCGCTGCGAAGCTTGTCCATGAGATTTTGATAGTAAGGCTCGACCTTGCCATACTTTCGTAAGGCGGTTAATTGGTCTTTGGTCTTTAGTGAGACTTTAAATTCTGATTTTCCAGCCAGGCCACGCAGATGCGCGGGGATGACAAGACGAAAGACAAAACTCTTTCCTCGGATGTATAAATGGGGAAGATCAGGAGAGAAGCGCTTCAATGATTTTGTACCACCTTTTGTACCATTTTATAATGGAATATGTGGAAAATCAACGATTTCAATGGCTTATATTAGTAAAATGGCGGAGAGAGCGGGATTCGAACCCGCGATACGGTTCCCCGTATACACACTTTCCAGGCGTGCGCCTTCAACCACTCGGCCACCTCTCCACTCAAGACTGATATTTATAAGTGATATCAATCACAACGACGTATCTTCAAACAGTGGTCAGCTGTTAAACGACCGTTTCGGCGCGGAATATAGCTATAAAAGACGGATGTTCAACCATTATTTCGTGTTTCACTGAATTCATTTGATTTTACAGGCAAAAAACAATGAAATTATATAAATAATCAGATGGTTTATTTGTTTAACATATTGAATTTATTGATTTTAATATTTTTGAGACTCTGTGGAAAATATCATCGAATTTCGTGCCGCCAGAGCTTGGTTTTGAGTGTTTTGGACTGATCTTGCTGAAATTCGTGACGAAACTGGTCGAATCTTATGTCCGAAAGGACAAATGTTTTTGCTCAACGGCGGAGGGAAGTTACAGACTTTTCCGTGAATTATAATTTTATATTAGAAAAATTTAATAGCCTGTCTGTCAGGAAAGCTCCTTGTGATAGAATGATAGTCAGAGTTGTTTTTTGAGTTCTGAATTTCAGAAGACGGATATGGGTTGTTATGCGTGTATTTTTTAATTTTCTGGCGCTCTGGTCGTTGGGTGTCAGCTTGTTATTTGCTGTTTTTGATATTGCGCGATCAATTGCGCAGCTTCGTTTGGTTGTGACGCCGTTTCTGCAGAGTTTGCAGGATTATCTGCCTGAATATTTGGCTGCTTTTGCCGGTTTTATACGGCAGGTCTTCTGGAACGGCTTTTGGGATAACTGGATGGTTCCGGTGTTGAATATGCCCGGATGGTTCTTATTTTTAGTGCTGAGTATAGTGTGTTTTGCTGTCGGAACGATCGGGCGTAAATCTTATGCACGTTAAGAGTACAGATATGTGTAAGCCTGTTCCGGCTGCCTGCCGTTAAATCTAACAAGTATGCAGCATTTCCGTTGTTGCTGTTTAAGCCGGAAATGCATCAGACAGGGACTATGATGATGTTCAGACAATATCCCGAACACAAGTTGCGTATGCCGACCAGTAACGAGGCGCTTGCCGGTCGTACTGAGGCGATTGCGACTTCCGAAGACCATTTTGTTTCCGGACTTCCTCTGCGCGGGCCATGGCCGCATAATATGAAGAAAATTCTGTTCGGTATGGGCTGTTTCTGGGGCGTGGAGCGTTTGTTCTGGCAGGTGCCCGGTGTTTATGTCACCGCTGCCGGTTATAGCGGCGGTCTGACGCCGAACCCGACCTATGAGGAAACCTGTACGGGCCTGACAGGGCATAATGAAGTGGTGCAGGTGGTTTATGATCCGGCCGAGGTGACGCTGGCACAGCTTTTGCAGATTTTCTGGGAAGAGCATGACCCGACGCAGGGTATGCGGCAGGGCAATGATATAGGCACAACATATCGCTCAGGCATTTATGTCTATTCGGATGAAGATCTGAAGACTGCTGAAGCGAGTAAAGCAGCTTACCAGCAGGCGCTGACCGCCCGTGGTCTTGGCACAATTACGACGGAAATTCTGCCTGCTTCTGATTTTTATTATGCTGAAGGCTATCATCAGCAATATCTGGCGAAAAACCCTCAGGGTTATTGCGGCTTGCGCGGTACAGGCGTTTCCTGCGTGATTTAAGGGCGGCGCGGTGTGTTCCGGCAATGAAATATGTGTAAGCGCATAAATTTAAGATGAAAAAAGTTCCGGACCGTGCCAGATTGCCGATTATTAAAATCTGAGCGGGCGGTAAAAAACAGCATAATTTACCGAACACGGGTGGATATTTTCTCGCGCCGA
>NZ_ANNO01000021.1:0-4558 GCF_000409565.1 Pseudochrobactrum sp. AO18b | reverse complement strand
CCCCGACGGTTTTTTATGATCAATCAGCTATTATAGATGTTAAGCAGACAATGCTTTAAACTTAGTAAGAATTGCATCGCCCATTTCAACAGTGCCAACTTTCTTCGAGCCTTCCGACCAGATATCACCGGTACGGATACCATCATCAAGAACCGCAGCAATGGCAGCTTCCAGACGATCTGCTTCTTCAATCAGGTTGAAAGAATAACGCAGGCACATTGCGAAAGAAGCAATCATTGCAATCGGGTTGGCAATGCCTTTGCCAGCAATATCCGGTGCCGAACCATGTACCGGCTCATACAGCGCTTTACGCTTGCCTGTTGTTGCATCCGGTGCACCGAGCGAAGCGGATGGCAGCATACCGAGCGAACCGGTCAGCATAGCAGCAACATCAGACAGCATATCACCGAACAGGTTATCGGTTACGATCACGTCGAACTGTTTCGGCCAGCGTACCAGCTGCATACCACCGGCATCCGCCAGCATATGCTCAAGCTGCACATCAGCATATTTTGCTTTATGGGTTGCGGTGACAACTTCGTTCCACAACACGCCGGATTTCATCACATTGCGTTTTTCCATCGAGGTGACTTTGTTGCCGCGTGTCCGCGCCAGTTCAAAAGCCACACCGGCAATGCGCTCAATTTCATAAGTTTCATAAACCTGCGTATCGATACCGCGCTTCTGACCATTGCCCAGATCAATGATTTCTTTTGGCTCACCGAAATACACACCGCCGGTCAGTTCGCGAATGATCAGGATATCCAGACCTTCAACGACTTCTGGGCGCAGCGACGAGGCATCAGCCAAAGCCGGATAGCAGATTGCAGGGCGCAGATTGGCAAACAGCGCCAGATCTTTACGCAGACGCAGAAGACCAGCTTCCGGACGCACTTCATAAGGCACGCTGTCCCATTTCGGGCCACCAACAGCACCAAACAACACGGCATCAGCGGCGAGCGCTTTTTCCATATCGCCTTCTGAAATCGCCTGACCATGGGCATCATAGGCGGAACCGCCCACAAGACCTTCCTCTGTCTCGAAGCCGAGGCCTTTTTCTTCATTCAGATAAGTGATGATTTTGCGGACTTCCGCCATTGACTCAGGGCCGATGCCGTCGCCGGGCAGAAGAAACAGTTTTCTGGTCGCCATAATGCCATGCCTTTTTTCAGATCGACGGACGGTCTGTTCCCGCCAGCGATCTTCTTTAAATTCAGAGCACCCTCCCCCCGCAATTAATCTCAAAGGCAAAGCGCTCACGCGAAAAATTCGCGTTATTCATAGCCTAGAATCTCAGAGAGGGGGAAGTGTCAAACGCAAGATTTGACTCATATTTTTGCGATTCTCGCAATAATCCTAAACGGCATGCAGCCATGGATGAAAATACTTCCGTCTGCTTTGCCGCTTAGACGCTTATCGCTTTGAGAGATGTATTTTAATCTAAAGAGCGGGCTTCCGATGCCAGCAGAATCGGTATGCCTTCCCGCACCGGATAGGCCAGTTTTGCCTTTTTAGAAATCAGCTCGCTGTGCTCGCGGTCATAATCCAGCACACCCTTGGTCAGAGGGCAAACCAGCAATTCAAGCATTTTCGGATCGATCTGCTTTATACTATCCTGATCATGCATACTTGTCAGACCTACATATTCTCAGGCTATTGCAAGCCTGAACCATAATCATCGCCGTTGCGCACCAGAGCAATTTCAGTAATCGCAACCAAAGTTTCCGCACGGGTTTTCAGATCAGGCGCTTCCAGCAGCGCTTGTTTTTCCGCCTCACCAAAAGGCGACATCATTGACAGCGCATTGACCAGTGTTTCATTGCCTGCCTTGGCAATGCTTTCCCAATCCGCCTCAAGACCATTGGCTTCGAGATAATCGCGGAATGCCTGCAACAGCGCTTCACGATCAACCTCTTTTTCGCCCTGCTCTTCTTCGAGATCCTGCAGATAAGGTGTGATCCGCGCCATACGGAACGGATGCGGCACCGGCAGTTCTTCCTCCAGACGGAAGCGGCAAATGCCCTGCAATGTAATCAGCACACGGCCATCACCGGTTTCGGTATAGGATGTGATCCGTCCGAGACAGCCGACCGCACTCAGTTCCGGCCTGTCCGTACCTTTGGCAGCGCCTTCTTTATCTTGCACCGCAACACCATTGATGATTTGCGGCTGGATAATCCCGATCACACGGTCACCGGCCAAAGCCTCATCAACCATCACCAGATAGCGCGGTTCAAAAATATTCAGAGGCATTTGCCCGCGGGGTAAAAGCAGACCGGCTACCAGCGGAAATACAGGAATCACTTCCGGTAAGTCTGACGCTTTTCGGTAATGGACATTGCCCGCCTGCATAAATTCACCTCACATCTCAATACCGGATTACTGTTCCGGTATTGTATCATAATTTAACAATCGTGCCCGCTGCTCAGGAGAATAGCAGCGACGACAATTTACGGCGACCGTGCAAAGTTGCCGGATCTTTAAAGCCCCATGCTTCAAAGAATTGCAGCAACTGCTTGCGCGCACCATCATCATTCCATGTACGATCCGCTTTCATAATCGCGAGAAGACCGTCAGCGGCTTCCTCACGCTTATCCAGCGCATTGGCAATCATTGCCAGATCAAAACGAGCCTGATGGTCGTCCGGATTGGCAGCCAGTCGTGCCTGCAACTCAGCAGGATTGCCAAGATGCGCAACCTGATCTGCCAAAGCGAGACGCGCCTCAACGGCGCGGATTTTCGCATCGTCTTTCTGTTTATCCGGCACCTGAGCAAGCACTTCGCGTGCTTTTTCAAGTTCGCCCAGATCAAACAAGCACTCGGCCAGACCGGCAAGAGCAGTCACATTATCCGGCACATTCTGCAAAACCGCTGCATAAATCTGTGCAGCCTGATCCGGTTCGCCATGCTCCTGCATTTCCTGTGCAGCAGCCAGTGCCTCTTCAATCGCAGCCTGAGGGCCGCTTTTTGCACCGGCGCTTTTGGCAACCTTATCAATAAATTCTTTGATTTTGCTTTCCGGCAAAGCACCCATGAAACCATCAACCGGCTGACCATTGACGAAAGCAATCACGGCTGGGATCGACTGAATACCCAATTGTCCGGCAATGACCGGATGGTCATCAATATTCATTTTCACCAGCTTGACCGTGCCCTGCGCGGCATTGACAGCGCTTTCAATCAGCGGTGTCAACTGACGGCACGGGCCGCACCACGGCGCCCAGAAATCCACCAGCACCGGCTGATTGCGGGACTCACTGATAACATCCGCTGCAAAGCCCGCAGTCGTTGTATCTTTAATCAAACCGGCAGCGGAATCAGAACTGCCAAAACCCGCCAGCGATGACAGCGCACCGGCACTGTCTTCAGCCTCTGCGGGGGCTGCAGTTTCAGCGGACGTATTATAGGTCACGCTGGTATTACCCTGACCGGAGGCTTGGCCATAAGTTGCCCCGTAAGGGTTACCGCCATAAGGATTATTAGCGCTGTTCATTGTCGTCCCTTAATCCGTTCTTCCCGTAGCCATATTACATCATAAATTCAGCTGACTGCGAGCCATGCTGTAATTATGGCAGAATATAATATCTCTGCCATGTTAATTCGGCATTTTCAGCGGCGCTTTCAAGCCCCGCTTTAAGCCGGAGCTGTTTCTGCCGTGCTGACAGACACTATACGCGCTTCATGTCCGGTGGCTTCCAGAAACTTCAGCAAATCATCACGGTGAATCGAGGTCGTCGCCTCATTGGTCAACGGATGCGCATTGATAATCTCATGGCGCATCAAGGCTTCGTCCAGAATGATGCTGACCTGATGGTGCGTATCATTAATCGCACCGAATGCAGATACGGCACCCGGTATAAGCCCCAGATATTCCATCAGCTTTTCCGGTTTGCCGAAAGAGACCTTACTGGCTGCACCGATCAGCGTGTGAATGGTCTTGAGATCAACAACCGCATCTTCTTCAACGGTCACAAGGAAGAAATTGTCTTTCTTGTCTTTCAGAAAAAGATTTTTGGTATGACCACCGGCAATTTCCCCGCGCAAATTCTGAGAATCGGCAACTGTAAACAGAGGCGGATGCGTAACGGTTTGCACCTTGATCCCGAGCGTATCGAGATAATCATGCAAATCAGCAGCGGTTTTAGGCATTTTTGTCTTCTCCTCCAAAGCAGGCTGCATATCTCTTACAAGACAAGCATAAAAAGCTGCAAGAAAACGACAAAGATATGCGTTTGAAACAAAAATGCCGCCGCTTTCGCGACAACAGCCTCAAATTAATGACTGCACCATGCTTCGACTCATTTATTTGCGCTCAAAATATCCTGTTCGCAGGGCTCAAGATCGAATCATTACAAGGATTTATGCACCTTAAAGCGATGTTTCCCGATATATCAGGCCATCCAGCTGTGCGAAAAATGCCTGTATTCAGGGCTTATGGAATTATACACAAAACTGTTTGAAGTTTTTGCAGATTTCCTGTTGCAAATCACTCAGGCTTTTGCCATATAGCGCAGGCCTAACCAACAAACTGGCGCGAGCGGGTGTAGCTCAGGGGTAG
>NZ_ANNO01000020.1:0-20754 GCF_000409565.1 Pseudochrobactrum sp. AO18b | reverse complement strand
GACACCCCGTTTGATTTACTGATAAAATTAAGTTGTTTCATGCAATGAGGGGTGCTTTTCATCCCTCATTTGCTTTAAAGACCATTCGCATTGCTGTGCGGGATTCTCATCGCGCATTCTATAAATTGCACTGAAACAGGAGTGCAGCATGACAGATTTCACCCTGGCTGAGCTTGAGCAGATTGTTGCAAATCGCGCGGCTGCAACAGATGGTTCATCTTATACAGCCTCACTGATTGCCAAAGGTCAGCATAAGGCCGTCCAGAAACTGGGCGAAGAAGCGGTTGAAACTGTTATTGCGGCGATGATGCAGGATGAAAAAGCTGTCATTTCTGAAAGTGCCGATCTGCTCTATCATTTGCTGGTAGTATGGAAGATTGCGGGTGTGTCGCTGGAATCCGTGATGCAGGAACTGGATAAACGTACATCACAAACCGGTCTTCAGGAAAAAGCTGCACGAAAACCGGAATAGACTGAAGCATTCATCTGGTTCCCGGGTTTATTCAGAGATCGAAATGCACTCCATGGATCTTTTCAAAAAGAAGCATTATTCGCCTTATCAGGTTTTTACCGCTGCGGAATGGGCAGAATTTCGTGCCGATACGCCGCTGACCCTGACATTGGATGAAGTGAAACGTCTGCGTTCGCTGAACGATCCGGTGGATCTGGATGAGGTGCGCCGGATTTATCTGGCTTTGTCGCGTTTACTGTCGACCCATGTGGAAGCGCTGCAATCGCTCTATAAACAGCGCAAACAGTTCCTGATGAAGGATGATACGGTCAAAACACCGTTTATCATCGGCATTGCCGGTTCCGTTGCGGTCGGAAAATCGACCACAGCGCGTATTCTGAAGGAATTGCTGAGCCGCTGGCCATCGAGCCCTAAAGTCGAGCTGGTGACGACTGACGGCTTTCTATATCCCAATGAAGTACTGCGTGCCGAAGGCCGGATGGAGCGTAAAGGCTTTCCGGACAGTTATGATGCCGGTGCCATTCTCAATTTCCTGTCATCTATGAAGGCAGGCATGAGCCATGTTCAGGCGCCGGTCTATTCACATCTGACCTATGACGTGGTTGCCGGTAAGCATGTGACCATTGACCGGCCGGATATTCTGATTTTTGAAGGCATCAATGTGCTGCAGGTGCGTGATCTGCCTGCGGACGGTAAAGCTGTGCCGTTTGTGTCGGATTTCTTTGATTTCTCGATCTATATTGATGCTGATCCGGTGCTGATCCACAAATGGTATATCAACCGCTTCATGAAACTGCGTGAAACAGCATTCCGTGATCCCCAGAGCTTCTTCCACCGTTATTCGCAATTGTCGGAAGAGGCGGCACTGTCAATTGCTGAGGGTTTGTGGACGAATATCAATCTCAAAAACCTGTTTGAGAATATTCTGCCGACACGCCCGCGTGCTGATCTGATCCTGCGCAAAGGCGAAAATCACATGATTGAAGAAGTCGCTCTGCGCAAAATCTGAGTCTCAGAGTTGTAAAAAAGCCCCGCTTTCATCGACAGCGGGGCTTTTTATTTTGAACCGTATTATGCCAGCGGCGGAATACGCAGAACCTGACCCGGATAGATTTTGTCCGGCGAAGTCAGCATCGGCTTATTGGCTTCAAAGATTTTCGGGTTTTTATCGCCATGGCCTTTGCCATATTGGGCTTCAGCGATTTTCCAGAGATTGTCGCCCTTTTTCACGGTGTAGAAAACCGGTGCCGCACCTTCAGCAGCGCCGTCAACTTTCAGTTCCGAGGCTTCTACTTTGGAAACGCCGAGGGAGTTACCGACAGCAATAATCGCTTTTTCAAAAGCGGACTGATCTTTGACATTGCCGGAAAGTACAGCCTTGTCGCCCTGAACAGTTACCTGCACATCACTGGTACCGAGATTATGGGAATCCAGCTCTTTCTTCAGATCTTCTGCTTTAGGCTCATCGTCACCAAAGCCAAGTTTGGTACCAACCGATTTCACAAAATCAAATATGCCCATTCCGTTTCTCCTTTGAGTGTCAGATATCATCCGCTTAAAGAATATAGGCAGGTAAATGAATTAAGGAAGCCACCCGTATAAAATAACAGGGATTATCGGGTATTAGAGCGCCGTGTGCCAGATCTGGCACACAAAGGTCGCTCTAATCACCTTTGACACGCTGACGCATTTTCTTGACATCTGCGCGACCGGACTTTGCTTTCAGGCGCCGTTCAACAGAACCTTTGGTCGGTTTGGTCTTTTTACGCGGTGGCGGCGGCGGTTTGGCAGCCTCGGCAATCAATGCAATCATACGGTTGCGGGCATCTTCACGGTTCTTTTCCTGACTGCGGAAGCGGCTGGCTTCAATCACAATCTCACCGTCTTTATTGGCACGCTGCCCAGCAAGGCTGATGAGGCGCGCATAGACATCTTCCGGCAAGCCCGCTTGCATGGCTGCAAAGCGCAGCTGCACGGCTGTTGAAACCTTATTCACATTCTGTCCGCCTGGACCTGAAGAGCGGATAAAGCTCTCCTCCAGCAGATTTTCATGAATACTGATCCGGTTGGTAATGCGGATAAGATGTTTGTTTTGTTCCGTCATGAGCGGATTTATAACGGAATATCTGAAATCTGCGAAGATAAGTGCAGAAATAAAAAACGGTGCCTGGAAGGCACCGTTCTTAATTTCAGAAATGCAGATTATTTATTCAGCGGCAATTGCCAGAGCCGGTGCAGCCGAACGGACTTCAGCATCTACATGATCTTCAAACTTGGCAAAGTTTGTGATGAACATGTTGGCCAGTTTTTTAGCCTGTGCGTCATAAGCAGCTTTATCCGCCCATGTTGAACGCGGGTCGAGAATGCTTGAATCAACACCCGGAACAGCCACAGGAACTTCAAAACCGAAGTTAGGGTCTGTGCGGAATTCTGCACCATTGAGCGAACCGTCAAGCGCTGCAGAGAGCAGGGCACGTGTTGCCTTGATCGGCATACGATTACCGGTGCCGTAAGCACCGCCGGTCCAGCCGGTGTTTACCAGCCAGCAGTCAACTTTGTGTTCAGCAATCAGTTTACGCAGCAGATCGCCGTATTCCGATGGATGGCGCGGCATGAAAGGCGCACCAAAGCAGGTGGAGAAGGTTGCTTCCGGCTCGGTCACACCTTTTTCAGTACCGGCAACCTTAGCGGTGTAACCGGACAGGAAGTGGTACATAGCCTGAGCAGGGGTCAGCTTGGCAATCGGAGGCATCACACCGAACGCATCAGCTGTCAGCATGATAACATTCTTAGGCTGACCGGCAGTGCCTGTCTTGGATGCATTGGAGATGAAATCCAGCGGATAGGCTGCGCGGGTATTTTCAGTGCGCGAACCATCGTTGAAATCCGGCTGGCGGTTTTCATCAAGAACAACATTTTCCAGCACGGTGCCGAAACGCTGTGTTGTGGAATAGATTTCCGGTTCAGCTTCTGCCGAGAGGCGGATAGTCTTGGCGTAGCAGCCGCCTTCAAAATTAAAGATGCCGTTTTCGCTCCAGCCGTGTTCATCATCACCGATCAGCGTGCGTGTCGGATCAGCTGAGAGGGTGGTTTTACCGGTGCCGGACAGACCGAAGAAAATCGCGGTGTCGCCGTTTGGTGCTTCATTAGCCGAGCAATGCATTGGCATAATGCCTTTTGCAGGCAGAATGTAGTTCAGAGCGGTAAAGACCGACTTCTTCATTTCACCGGCATAGGAAGTACCGCCGATCAGCACAATTTTGTTGACCAGATCGCAGGCGATCACGGTTTCTGTACGGCAGCCGTATTTTTCAGGATCAGCACGGAAGGATGGCAGATCAATAATGGTCATTTCTGGCATGAAGCTCTGCAGGGCAGCAATTTCAGGACGGATCAGCAGGTTGCGGATGAACAGTGAGTGCCATGCAAATTCGGTTACAACGCGAACCTTGATATTGTGCTCGGCATCGGCACCGCCGATCAGATCCTGAACAAACAGTTCTTTGCCTTTGGCGTGCTCAATGAAATCGGCATGCAGCTTGGCAAAATTTTCCGGGCTCATCGGCTTATTGTTGTCCCACCAGATCTGGTCTTCGGTGGTTGCATCACGCACAACGAATTTGTCTTTAGGGCTACGTCCGGTATGTTGTCCGGTCACGGCCATCAAAGCGCCCTGTGCAGTCAGAGTTGATTCACCGCGGCGGATCGACTCCTCATAGAGCTGAGCCGGTCCGAAATTATAATAGACCGCGGCGAGGTCTTTTAGCCCCGTCGTTGCAATGGAAGCAGCTGGATTGCGATTGCCAGTCTCGATCATAATTTTCACTCGCAGTTTTCATTGGTTGGTCGACAGCGCATTTTCTCTCCGCGCTAAGGCAAAGTCACAACCAGATTAGCGAGACAATTTCAAATCTTTAATCGTTTAAAATTTTTTAAATTTTTTTTAAATCGTTTTTATGGCAATTTATTATGCCGCTATCCACATAAGCAAGGTGTCTGAAGCGGGTATAAATTGCAGGCGAAGCATCAGAAAAATCGCCGCTGCCTTACTTTGTACTTAATTTGTCCTGCTTAAAAGACGTGCTATATAAGTTGAATAGTCGAATTTGATTGAGGAGAAGCGACCTGATGAGGGAAGTTCCGGTAACACAGACCATTGCGCTCGTAGATGATGACCGCAATATCCTGACTTCTGTTTCCATTGCTCTGGAGTCGGAAGGCTATCGGGTCGAGACCTATACAGACGGTGCTTCCGCGCTGGATGGTCTGATGGCGCGTCCGCCAAATCTTGCAATTTTCGATATTAAAATGCCGCGTATGGATGGTATGGAACTGCTCCGCCGACTGCGCCAGAAATCTGATCTGCCGGTGATCTTCCTGACATCGAAAGATGATGAGATCGACGAATTATTCGGCCTGAAAATGGGCGCGGATGATTTTATCACCAAGCCGTTCTCCCAGCGTCTGCTGGTAGAGCGTGTTAAAGCGGTGCTGCGCCGTGTGGCGGCTCGTGAAGGTGCGGTTAAAAATCCGGGTCAGCCGACAAAGTCATTGCAGCGCGGCCAACTGGAAATGGATCAGGAGCGCCATACCTGCACATGGAAGGGCGAACCGGTTACATTGACGGTGACTGAATTCCTTATCCTGCATTCGCTGGCACAGCGTCCGGGTGTTGTGAAAAGCCGTGATGCGCTGATGGATGCCGCTTATGACGAGCAGGTTTATGTGGATGACCGCACGATTGACAGCCATATCAAGCGTCTGCGTAAGAAATTCAAAGTTGTTGACGATGATTTTGAAATGATTGAGACGCTTTACGGTGTTGGCTATCGCTTCCGCGAAGCGTAAAAGCTTCGCAATATAAGAAAGTATGAGGCGTAAAAGCCTCGCATATTAGAAAGTACGAAGCGTAAGCGCTTCGTAATATAAAAAAAGCCCGAAGCGTGAAGCTTTGCAAATATAGCTGATATAAAAGCACGGAGCGGTTATAATGCATTGCATAACCGCTCCGTCTTAATTCGCTGAAGGAACTGATCGCCCTCAATGGTCGCTGAAACGGAAAACAGAACGACATTGCGCCGCAAGGAACGTCTTGCGCGCCGTCAGCGCTCGCTTGTCTGGCGGCGTCTGTTTTCACCGCTGCGCCGTACATTGGGCAATTATGTTTTCTCCAGTCTGACCAAGCGTATTCTGTTTCTCAATCTGGCAGCGCTTGCGGTGCTGGTTTCGGGGATCATGTATCTCAACCAGTTTCGTGATGGTCTGGTGGACGCGAAGATTGAAAGTCTTCTGACGCAAGGTAAGATTATCGCAGCCTCCATTGCTTCATCGGCAAGCGTTGATACCAATTCGATCATGATCGATCCGGATAAGCTGCTGGAGCTGCAGGCCGGTCAGAGTATTACTCCGTCACCGGATTCTCCGGATAACTGGGAATTTCCGATCAATCCGGAAAAAGTAGCGCCACTACTGCGGACATTGATTTCTCCGACCAGTACCCGTGCGCGTATTTACGATAATAATGCCAATATCCTGCTGGACTCACGCCATCTTTATTCACGCGGACAGGTGCTGAGCTATGATTTGCCGGTACTGGATGAGGATGATCAGAGCTTTGGCGAGCAGATCAGCACATGGTTCAATAATCTGATTAACCGTAACAGCCTGCCGCTCTATCAGGAGCCGCCGGGCGGTAATGGTTCTGTCTATCCGGAAGTGATTACAGCTTTGACCGGTTCTTCCGGTAAAGCACAGCGCCGGAATGAAAAAGGCGAGTTGGTTGTCTCGGTTGCCGTTCCGATCCAGCGTTACCGTGCGGTGCTCGGCGTTTTGCTGATGTCGACCGAGGGCGGTGATATTGATAAGATTGTTCGTGGTGAGCGCAATGCGATCCTGCGTGTCTTTGTTGTTGTGTCGCTGGTGATGGTGATCCTGTCGCTGTTTCTGGCTTCTACGATTGCTAATCCGTTGCGCAAATTGTCTGAAGCAGCGGATCGTGTGCGCCACGGTATTAAAGGCCGTGTTGAAATTCCGGATTTCTCCGACCGTCAGGATGAGGTCGGCCATCTTTCTACCTCGATCCGCGATATGACCGATGCGCTTTATGCACGTATTGAGGCTATTGAAAGTTTTGCGGCCGATGTCAGCCATGAGCTGAAAAATCCGCTGACTTCTCTACGCAGTGCAGTTGAAACGCTGCCTCTGGCGAAAACCGAGAGTGCTAAAAAACGTCTTCTTGACGTGATCCAGCATGATGTGCGGCGTCTTGATCGTTTGATTACAGATATTTCCGATGCATCGCGTCTGGATGCCGAACTTGCCCGTGAACATACGGATCGGGTGGATATGCAGGCACTGCTCAATAATATTGTGGCAGCTGCGAGAGAAGTGCGCCGCAATAAAGTGGGTACAAAAATCCTGCTGGATATCGGCAAGCTTCCGGCAGGGGCAAAAGGTTTTTATTTGCCGGGCCATGATTTGCGGCTTGGTCAGGTTGTCTCTAACCTGATTGAAAATGCCCGTACCTTTGTGCCGGAAGATAATGGTGAAATCAGAATTTATCTGAATCATAAAGGTTCAAAAATTCAGGTTGTCGTTGAGGATAATGGTCCGGGTATCGGCGCTGAAAATATTGAACGTATTTTCGAGCGTTTCTATACGGATCGCCCGTCTTCGGAGGCTTTTGGTCAGAATTCCGGTCTGGGGCTTTCAATCAGCCGGCAGATTATCGAAGCACATGGTGGTACACTAACAGCTTCTAATATTCCTGATCCTGAAGATGCTGAACATTGGCTGGGTGCGCGGTTCCTGATTGATCTGCCGGCAGAATTACCGGAAAGCACCAGACGTCAGCGTGCACAGGCGGCACAGAATACGGAAAACTGATAATAAAGCGGAGAAACGCATGAGCAATTCTGAAAGTTTTGTGTTTCACGCCACATCTCTGGTTCTTGGTTCCTTTGGCATTTTAATATGTGGTGCTTCCGGCTCGGGAAAATCATCGCTGGCGCTCACTCTGATCGAACGCGCGCAGCAGACAGGCCGTGTCGGCACATTGATTTCTGACGACCAGACGACGATCAGTACAGAAGAGGGGAAGCTGATCGCTTCCACACCTTCAGCGATTGCCGGTGCTGTTGAAATTCGCGGTGCAGGTTTATTTGAGGTGCCGTATCAGCCACAGGCAGAAATCAACCTGCTGGTAGAGTTGGTAAGTGCGGATAAAGCGCCCCGTTATCCGGCAGATGAAAAGCGCGAACTGGCAGGAATTATGGTTCCTGTGCTGATCTTGCCGGAATTGGCAGGGGATTGCGATTCGCTGCAATGTGCCAGAGCGATAGAAGCGACTTTATTTATGAAACGCTGGGGCAGCCGTGAAACTGCCTGAAAGCCCTTGTTTTTTAACGGCTGGTTTAGAATAAAATCTGTGTTTCAGTGCGGCATAACCGACGAAAGCCGTGGGGGGCTTTATTTTTTGCTTGCACTCATTATTCTCGGTGCCAACATAGAAGGTCTGGCCAATATTAAAAATCTGAGCCTGAATTCAGAAAATAACGGCCATAAAATTTATGTCTTAGGGGTAAATGTCTGAACTTTTGGTTCAGATTGAGCTTACAAGCTTTTATATTGTGAGTGCGACAATGGAAAAGCGACCAGCAGGAGCAGTTTAATAATGATCGGACTCGTGCTTGTTACGCACGGAAGGCTGGCCGAAGAGTTTCACCATGCTGTTGAGCATGTTGTCGGCCCTCAGGAAAATTTCGAAACCGTTAGTATCGGTGCCGATGATGATATGGAAAAACGTCGTGAGGATATTGTCGCGGCGGTTGCTAAGGCCGATCAGGGGCAGGGTGTTATTATTCTGACCGATATGTTCGGCGGAACACCTTCCAATCTGGCAATTTCGGTGCTTGATGCGGGCAGGGTTGAGGTCATTGCCGGTGTTAATCTGCCGATGCTGATTAAACTGACCAGTGTGCGTCAGTCCGGTGATATGGAAGCATCATTGCGTGAAGCGCAGGATGCAGGCCGTAAATATATTAATGTTGCCAGTCAGGTACTGACGAGTAAGTAATAATCTCAGGTACTGACGAATAATCAGATTAGGTCCTGACGGGAAAAATAAATATGGCTCAGGTTGCTGTCAGCGGATGTTATGAGCCTGATAAGGCAGAGACCCGCAAATTTACGATCGTGAATAAGCGGGGTCTGCATGCGCGGGCTTCGGCAAAATTCGTGCAATTGGTGGATAGTTTTGATGCTCATGTCCGTGTTGAAAAAGACGGAATGAGTGTTGGCGGCACATCGATTATGGGGTTGATGATGCTTGCCGCATCACCAGGATGTTGCATTGATGTCAGCGCCTGCGGCGTTGAGGCAACAGCCGTACTTGATGCGCTGGAGCAGCTAGTCGGCGATAAATTCGGCGAAGAATGCTAAAGAGACTTAATTCAGTTTTTAAAAGCACCGGGCATTCCGGTGCTTTTTTATTGGCTGACTCAGATTACATAAAGATATAAAGATTACCTTATATTTTTGTTTGAGCCGCTTTCCCTGATCTGCTACACATATTTTATTGAAGTTGTAACAGCTGAAAGCGGAGTGCAGATGTCTGTATCGGGAGAATATATCATCAAGGATATCGGTCTGGCTGACTGGGGACGCAAGGAAATTGTCATTGCGGAAACAGAAATGCCGGGTCTGATGGCATCGCGTGAGGAATTCGGGCCGAAACAGATATTGAAAGGCGCACGGATTTCCGGTTCCCTTCATATGACAATCCAGACTGCCGTACTGATTGAAACACTTCAGGCGCTGGGTGCGGAAGTGCGTTGGGCATCCTGCAATATCTTCTCGACACAGGATCATGCTGCGGCGGCAATTGCGGCTGAAGGCACACCGGTTTTCGCAATCAAGGGCGAAACACTGGAAGAATATTGGACCTATACGGATAAAATTTTCCAGTGGTCGGATGGTGAGCCTTCCAATCTGATCCTCGATGATGGCGGCGACGCTACCATGTATATTCTGATCGGTGCACGCGCTGAGGCCGGTGAAGATGTGCTGTCAAAACCGGGCAGTGAAGAAGAGGAAATCCTCTTCGCTCAGATCAAAAAACGTATGGCTGAAACACCGGGCTTTTTCACCCGCCAGCGTGCGGCGCTGAAAGGTGTGACGGAAGAAACGACTACCGGCGTAAACCGCCTTTACCAGTTGCAGCGTGCCGGTCAGCTGCCTTTCCCTGCGATTAACGTCAATGACAGCGTAACCAAATCGAAATTCGACAATAAATACGGTTGTAAAGAGTCGCTGGTGGACGGTATCCGTCGCGGTACCGATGTGATGATGGCCGGTAAAGTCGCTATTGTCTGCGGTTATGGCGATGTGGGTAAGGGGTCTGCCCAGTCACTGCTCGGTGCCGGTGCCCGCGTGAAGGTCACGGAAGTTGATCCGATCTGCGCCCTGCAGGCGGCAATGGATGGTTTTGAAGTGGTGACACTGGATGATGCCGCAGCGGATGCGGATATCGTCATCACCACAACCGGCAATAAAGACGTCATCACCATCGAGCATATGCGCAAGATGAAAGACATGGTGATTGTTGGCAATATCGGCCATTTTGATAATGAAATTCAGGTTGGTGCACTGCGCAATCTGAAATGGACGAATATCAAGCCGCAGGTGGATATGATCACCTTCCCGGATGATAAGCGTCTGATCCTGCTGTCTGAAGGTCGTCTGCTCAATCTCGGCAATGCGACCGGCCATCCGAGTTTTGTGATGTCGGCCTCTTTCACCAATCAGGTGCTCGGTCAGATCGAGCTGTTCACCCGTGGCGAGACTTATAAAAACGAAGTCTATGTGCTGCCGAAACATCTCGATGAAAAGGTTGCGCGGCTGCATCTGGCCAAGCTTGGCGTGAAGCTGACTGTGCTTTCTGAGGAACAGGCTGCATATATTGGTGTAACACCGCAGGGGCCGTTTAAATCGGATCACTACAGGTATTAACTATAGTTTAATTAACATACAACATATTGTGGCCGGAAGGATTGACATTCTTCCGGCCTTTATTTTTGCGCCCGCAGCGCTTCAAACAGATTCCCTGTAGCTGTATTGTGCTATGATTCGAAGATAATGGCAGAAAATTCTGCCGCTGATTTTTAAACAGTTATGAAGCAGCAAATGCTGCGGCGGAGAATTTTAAGGCATGTCAGGTGTCAGTTCATTTCGAAATATTGGCTCTGTTATAAGCCGTCATTTTCGCAAAGCTCTGGCAGCGACAGCCGCATTTTCTTCTGTTTTGGTATCCGGTCAGGCACTGGCGCAAAGCTATGATATCGGACGAATTCCGATGCCGGGCGGCAGCACATTAGGCCCGAATGAAGTGGTGCAATTTGCAATTGTTGTAGGGGTAACAGGTGCCGCGCTGTTATCTGTCAGCTGGATCATCCGCAGCCGTAACCGTGTTAACCGCGAGAACAGTGCTTTGCGTGCCCGTGTTGCTGATCTCAGCCATGCAGTGACGCGCAGCGAAACTCTGCTTAATTTGAAAGATCAGCGTATTGTGGTTTGGGCAGGCGCGGAACCGGCAAAACGCGGGACGCCACAACATAATACGCAGACAGAAGTGCTGGGTCAGTTGCCGGTGGCCAGCGGAGTGCCGCAGGATCCGGCGGCTTTTTTAAGTTTTGGGCGCTGGTTGCGCACCGATTCCGTAGTGGCACTGGAACGCGCGATTTTATCGCTGCGCGAATATGGCCGCTCTTTTGATTTTCTGGTTGAGACCAATAATGGCACCATGCTTGAAGTGCAGGGGCAGACAACCGGTGCCTATGCCATTACCCGCTTCATTAATGTTGACGGTGTTCAGGCCAGAGCCGCGCAATTACAGGTACAGAATAATGAGCTGTCCGACACGCTGACAATGCTCCATGCACTTCTGAACCGTCTGGATCAGACTGTTTGGACACGCGATGTGGAAGGACGGCTGAACTGGGCGAATAATGCCTATGTACAGGCTGTCGGTGCAAATGATCTCGATCAGGTGTTGCAGGAAGGGCGTGAATTGCTGGGTGAGCAGGCGCGTCAGAAGATTGAGCGCGAGCGCGTTCTGTCAGCCGATCCGTCCGCGGCTAATCTGAGCCATCAACCGGTTATGTTGCAGGCAGCACAACAGGGCACATCCATTGCCACTTTCCGTGACCGGCTGGCCACTGTAATTGCCGGTGATCGTCATATGCTGGATGTGGCGGAGGTTTCCTGTTCGGCTGGTTCTGCCGGTTTTGCAGCCAATATGAGCGATCTGGAGCAGGTGCGGGCAGAATTGCAGCGCACGCTCCGCAGCCATGCGGAAACTCTCGACCAGCTTTCAACAGCTGTGGCGATTTTTGATCCTGAAATGAAGCTGCAATTCTTCAATCAGGCTTTTGCCAAATTATGGTCTCTGGATATTGCCTATCTGGAAAGCCACCCGAGCAATGCCATGCTGTTTGATGGTTTGCGCAGTGACGGCAAATTGCCGGAACAGCCGGAATGGCGACGTTGGAAAGAATCGATGCTGTCTGCCTATCGTGCTGTTGATCCGCAGGAACATTGGTGGCATCTGCCGGACAGCCGCACCTTGCGTGTGGTTGCCAATCCGCATCCGCAGGGCGGCGTGACATGGTTCTTCGAGAATATGACCGAGAAATTTGATCTCGAGAGCCGCTATAATACTTTGATGAAAGTGCAGGGCGAAACGCTGGATCATCTGGCGGAAGGTGTGGCTGTGTTCGGTGCTGACGGGCGTATCCGTCTATCCAATCCGGCTTTTGCCGAATTGTGGTCGATCCCGCCGACAATTGCCGTTGAAGGCACGCATATTTCGGTCATTCGCAAGCAATGTAAAGAACTGGCCGATGATCGTTATTGGGACGAGTTTGTCTCGGCAGTCACCGGTATTGCCGACAAGCGCGAAGGCACGCAGGGGCAGGCAGAACTGTCCACCGGCACGATCCTTTCTTATGCCGTTGTGCCGCTGCCAAAAGGCCAGATGATGCTGACCTTTGTCGATGTGTCCGATACGGTGCATGTGGAGCGGGCGCTGAAAGACAAGAATGAAGCGCTGGAACTGGCCGATCAGATCAAGAATGATTTCGTTCAGCATGTATCCTATGAGCTGCGTTCGCCGCTCACCAATATTATCGGCTTTACCGAATTGTTGCAGACACCGGGCTTCGGTGAGTTGAACAACCGTCAGCGCGAATATGTTGAACATATCAGTACATCTTCCCTGACTCTGCTGACCATTGTGAATGATATTCTTGATCTGGCGACCGTCGATGCTGGTATCATGGAGCTGGATGTTAGCGATGTACCGGTGCGTGATGCTATTACCGCTGCCAGCGAACGCGTCGCAGACCGTCTGCGCGAACATAATATTGCGCTGCAGATCAATATTGAAGATGCCGTCACCAGTTTCCGCGGCGATGCCAATCGTGTGCATCAGGTGCTGTTCAACCTGCTGAGCAATGCGGCCAATTATGCGCCGGAAGGTTCGGTTGTCGGTCTGGATGCGCGTCTTGATGGTGATCATATTCTTTTCAGTGTCCACGATAACGGGCCGGGCATGCCTAAAGAAGTGCTGGATACGGTATTCAAACGCTTCCAGTCGCACAGCAATGGCGGCCGTCGCCGTGGTGCAGGGCTTGGTTTGTCACTGGTGAAAAGCTTTGTGGAGCTGCATGGCGGCACGGTTGATATCCGCACGGCACCGTCGTCAGGCACAACTGTGCTTGTTCGTTTCCCGCTGGATGCGCGCCTGTATCGTGCAGCAGCCGAATAACCGGATCAGGCTGTCTTTTCCTCTGAATATCATTATTCTCATCATGTCCGGAGATGACGGGCAGAGCATATAATAACGGAAGCTGATATGGCTGATGAACAGGATAGCAGCACTCTCTATACGGTAGAGCTGGTGTTGGAAAATGAAGCCGCGATGATCCGTTTTGCGGAAGACATCGCACTGGCACTCGCTAAAGGCGATCTTGTCACTTTGAAAGGCGATCTGGGCGCAGGCAAATCCACTCTGGCGCGCGCGATCATCCGCACCATAGCCAATGATGATTTCTACGAAGTGCCAAGCCCGACTTTTACGCTGGTACAGTCCTATCCTGAATTGCGGCTGCCTGTAGCCCACACAGATCTCTACCGCCTGTCCTCGCCTGAAGAGCTGGATGAGCTGGGGCTTGATGAGGCGCTGGAAAGCGGTGCTGTGCTGGTGGAATGGCCGCAGCAGGGCGAGGGCGTTTTACCTGCTCCAACGATTGCGATCAGTATTGATCATGAAGGTGATGGCCGCCGTTTGACGATGGAAGTCACTGCTAAAGCTGCGCGGCGTATTTCCCGCTCGCTCGGTATCCGCAGTTTTCTGGAAAAATCTGACCGCCATCATGCTTCCCGCCGTTATCTGCTGGGCGACGCATCGCCGCGCGGTTATGAGCTGATTACCAGTGAGAGCGGTACCGAAATCCTGATGAACGCACCGGCGATGCCTTATGATCCGCCGGTCAAAGACGGACGTCCGTATCGCCAGATTGCCCATCTGGCGGAGAATATGGATGCTTTCGTTGCGATGAACCGGTTGCTGCGTGAAAAAGGTTTCCGCGCACCGGAAATTCTGGCGCTTAATCTTGATCGTGGTTTTTTGCTGATGGAGCATCTGGGCGCAGAAGGCGTGCTGGATAGTGAAGGCAAACCAATCGCAGAGCGCTATGTAGCGGCAGCGCGGATGCTGGCGCATTTGCATCAGCATGACTGGCCGCAGGATATTGCGATCAGTGAAGACCGTACCCATCATTTGCATATGTTTGACCGTGATGCGATGCTGATCGAAGCAGAATTGCTGCCAGTCTGGTATCTGCCCTATGTGCAGGGCGAGCCTGCCAGTGCAGACCAGACACAGAGCTTTGAACAGGCATGGGACAGTGTATTCAAAAGTCTGGATAATGCAGAATATAACCTGCTGATGCGCGATTATCATTCACCGAATATTCTCTGGCAGGATAAGGCAGAAGGCATAGCCCGCCTTGGCATCATTGATTTTCAGGACGCGATGATAGGCCCGTCCGCCTATGATCTGGCGTCACTGGCAATGGATGCCCGTGTGACAATTCCTGATGAGTTACAAGATCAGATTGGTGCGGCCTATTGCGATGAGCGCCGCAAGCTGGCCAAGGCTTTTGATGAAGAGGCCTTCCGTTCCGCCTATGCGATTATGGCTGCGCAGCGAAACACCAAAATTCTTGGCATTTTTGTGCGCCTGTTCAAGCGCGATGGTAAGCCGGCTTATTTGCAGCATCTGCCGCGTATTCAGGCCTATGCAGCGCGTGCCTTGCAGCATCCGGCACTCGCACCGGTGCGCAAATGGTATCAGGACAATGGTCTTTTGCAGGATTAATACCCATGCCGGATAAGAAAAATTCAGAAGCATTCGCCCCTGATACAGCCATGGTACTGGCAGGCGGTTTGGGCACACGGATGCGTCCGCTGACCCTGACCACACCAAAGCCGCTGATCGAAGTTGCAGGTCGCACCTTGATTGATCGCGGGCTGGATGCGCTGGTTGAGGCCGGTGTTAAAAAGGCCGTGGTCAATGTGCATTATCTGGCCGACCAGATGGAAGAACATCTGAAAACCCGTGATGATATTGCGATCACCATTTCCGATGAGCGCGAACTGCTGCTCGATTCCGCAGGCGGTATTGTCAAAGCTCTGCCGGAGCTCGGCGATAAGACATTTTATATCCTCAATGCCGATACATTTTGGGTTGATAGCCAGAATTCCAATCTGAAGCGTCTTGCACAAAGCTGGGATGAAAGCAGAATGGATATTCTGCTGATGCTGGCAGACCGGCATCATTCCACCGGTCATGAAGGACGCGGCGATTTTCATCTCAATGAAGACAGCACATTGCGCCGTGTACCTGTGGATGAGCGTTCCGATTATATTTATGCCGGTGCGGCACTGGTTAATCCGCAGCTTTTTGCCGGTAAAGAGATCAGCGTTTCTTCGCTCAACAGCTATTTTAACGCCGCCATTGCCGCAGGCCGGCTTTACGGTATGGTCATGCAGGGACATTGGCTGACGGTCGGTACGCCGGAGGCAATCGGCGAGGCAGAAGCTGCCCTTTTGACACTCGCGTAAAGCAGAATATTCAGTTTTAGGGAGACGGGTCTATGAGCGAGCGGCGTCCGCGTCTTTATTCGATTGCATCGGGAACACCATTTCTGCCGCGTTTTGCCGATGCTTTGCTGAATGGCGAGCTGATCGAAGGCTTTGGCGCTGATGCAGGCAATCCGCTGGCTCTGGCAGACGCGGTGATCTATGTGCCGACACGCCGTGCTGCCCGTGCTCTGCGCGCTTTGCTGGTTGACCGGAAACCGGCTAATGCCGCTCTTTTGCCGTCTATCCGCCCGCTGGGTGATGTGGAGGAAAGTGCAGCGCTGTTTGACAGTGCTGCGGAAGAGTTTCTCCAGCTTGCCCCGCCGATGAGTGAGCCGGAACGACTATTATTGCTCGCGCAGCTGATCCGCCCGTGGCGGGAAAGCCTGCCGTCGCATATTCGTGCCATGTTCGGTGCAGAGGATATTGCCATTCCGGCAACGACTGCTGATGCTATCTGGCTGGCGCGTGATCTGGTGCGGCTGATGGATCAGGTGGAGACAGAAGGGGCAGACTGGAGCGAACTTGGTCTGATCGCACCGGAAGAGCTTGCCGACTGGTGGCGGGTGACACTGCAATTTCTGGAAATCGTCACCAAAATCTGGCCGGATGTTTTGGCCGAGCGCAACCGCTCCAATGCTTCGCAGCACCGCAACTGGCTGATTGAATTTGAAACGCAGCGGATGCAGAAAAATCCGCCGCAAGGCCCTGTAATTGTGGCCGGTTCCACCGGTTCTATTCCGGCAACAGCAAAGCTGGTAGCAACGATTGCCCGTTTGCCAAAAGGTGCCGTGGTATTTCCGGGGCTGGATCGTGATCTGGATGAGAAAGCATGGACCTTGCTTGCCGACGGGCTGAATAATCCGTCCACCTATGGCCATCCGCAATATGGGTTGCGCAAGCTTCTGGATCAGATGCAGTGTCGTCGTGAAGATGTGCAGCATCTGGAAATTACGAATCCGGCTAAGCGTATGCGTGAGCACATTGTCAGTGAGGCACTGCGTCCGGCAGAAACCACAGACCTATGGGGGCATTTAAAGCTCGATGCACAGGCTGTGCGCGATGCGATGCAGAATGTGGCACTGATCGAAACCGCCAATGAGCGCGAAGAAGCGCTGGCAGTGGCACTGGCTTTGCGGGATGCGATTGAAGAGCCGGATAAAACCGCAGCTTTGGTGACCGTTGACCGTAATCTGGCGCGGCGTGTGGTGCTGGAACTCACCCGTTTCGGCATTGATGCGGATGATTCCGGCGGTAAACTCCTGCGCGATACAGAGGCGGTTATTCTGCTGCGTCTGTTGATTACCTGTGTATTTGAACCGGGTGATCCGGTGGCGCTGCTGGCACTGGCCAAGCATCCGCTGGTGCGGCTGGGACAAAAGCGCGGTGATCTGCGCCGTGCCGCGGAAATGCTGGAACTGGTCGCGTTACGCGGTGGTACGGGCAGGGCGGATATTGCAGATCTGCCGGGCTTCCTTGAACAAAAAATGATGGAAGCCTCTGCCAAGCCTTATGAGCCGGCCTGGCAGGATAATATTGCGGCAGCAGAGCTCATCCAGTTGCAGAGTTTCTGTGCAGCAATGACTGCGGCTGTGGCACCGCTGACCGATCTCATCCGCATTCAGGCGCGGATTGAAGTACCGCAGATCATGCGGGCGAGTGTCGAGGCACTGGAAAATCTGGCACGGGATATCGATGATACGGTGCATCTGCTCTATCAGGGACAGCAGGGCGAGCAGTTCAGTGCATTTCTGCGTCAGCTGATTGCCGCTGATACAGGACTGGATTTTCTGCCGGAAGAATGGCCGGATATGTTTGAAGCATTGCTGGCCAATGAAACGGTTAAGCCGCATCCGGGCGGCCATCCGCGTGTCTTTATCTGGGGTGCGCTGGAAGCGCGTCTTCAGACGGTTGATACGGTGATTGTCGGCGGGTTGAATGAGGGCATTTGGCCGGCGAAAACCCGCAATGATCCGTTCATGTCGCGTCCGATGAAAGGCATGATCGCGCTTGATCCGCCGGAAGTGCGTACTGGCCTTGCAGCCCATGATTTTGCTATGGCAACGGGCATGGAACAGGTGATTTTCTCTCGCTCACAGCGCTCTGAAAATGCGCCGACTGTACCGTCGCGCTGGTTGCTGCGGCTGGAAACGGTGACGGGCAAAGCTGTAACGGACGCCATGCGTGAACGCGGCGGTAAATATCTGTACTGGGCGCGTCTGCTTGATATCAGCCCCGATGTGCCGTTTGTCTCGCGTCCTGAACCGAAGCCGCCGGTTGATGCGCGACCAAAGCATTTCTCGGTCACAGAAATTGAAACACTGCGCCGCGATCCTTATGCGATCTATGCGAAGAAAATTTTGCGTCTTCGTGCATTGGAACCGCTGATCCGTGATCCGGCTGCGGCTGAACGCGGAACGCTGTTTCATGATATTCTCGGCGAATTTACCCGCCGCGATATTGACCCTCTGTCACCGCAGGCGGAAGAAGAATTGCTGGAAATCGGGCGCGGTGCTTTCACTGATGCCGATCTGCCGCCGGAGATAGAAGCCGTGTGGTGGCCGCGTTTTACCGCGCTGATACCGGAGTTCCTGCATTGGGAGCGTGAGCGCGCGCCTTATGTGCGTGAGCGCCATGCGGAGATTTCATCGGCAAAAGCGGTTGTCGAGCCGCTGGCTGTGACACTGTCCGGACGTGCTGACCGTATTGATGTAATGCGCGACGGCACGACGGTAGTGATCGACTATAAGACCGGCTCGACCCCATCAGTGCGTCAGGCTCATGTGCTGTTGTCCCCACAGCTGGCACTGGAAGCGGCCTTGCTTAGGCGCGGTGCCTTTAAAGAGATAGGCCAGAGTGATGCTCAGGATTTGCTCTATGTGCGTTTGCAGGGCGGCGGAAGGCTCAAGCCGGAATCCATTCTCAGTACGGATCGCGGCGCCAGCGTGAAAACCGCTGTGCAATTGGGTGAAGAATCGTGGGCGCGTCTTGGTGAATTGCTCACTGAATATAATCGCGAGGAGCAGGGCTATCGTTCCCGTGCTTTGCCGTTCCGTGAAAGTGATCTGACGGGTGATTATGATCATCTGGCGCGTGTTCTGGAATGGTCTGCCGGTGGTGCTGATGAAGGCGGTGATGCATGACAAAACTCAAATTTATCATCCCGCAGGAAACCATTGATGCACAGACCAAGGCTGCAAACCCTTATGATTCCGTCTGGGTATCGGCCAATGCCGGTTCCGGCAAAACCCATGTTTTGACAGAACGGGTGATCCGGCTGCTGCTGGAGGGAACAGACCCGTCAAAAATCCTTTGTCTGACCTATACCAAAGCCGCAGCGGCCGTGATGCAGAACCGTGTTTTTCAGCGCTTGTCGGAATGGGCAGTACTGGATGATGAAGGCTTGAGCAAAAAGCTTGAGAGTCTGGAAAAACGTGAGCCCGATGCAATCCGCCTTGAAATTGCACGGCGCTTGTTTGCCCGTGCTTTGGAAACACCGGGCGGTCTGAAAATCCAAACCATTCACGCTTTTTGTGAATCCATTCTGCACCAGTTTCCACTGGAAGCGAATATTGCCGGTCATTTTGAAATGCTCGACGATATGATGCAGACGGCACTGGTGGGCGAAGCACGGCGGCAATTGCTGGAAGTGGCCTCCACCTCTGCCCATGCGGGTCTGGCTGAAGCTTTTGCCACGGTGCTGGAAACCGCCGGTGAAATGGGGTTGGAAAACCTGCTGGATGAAGCGGTGTCCAAACGCCATGCCTTGCATGGATTTATCCGGCAGACCGGTGTTGCAGAAACCCGTCAGGATGTTTTCTATCGTCATTTCGGCTTCGACCCCGATGATACTGAAGCCGATATTCTCTCTGATATCTGGCCGGTGGCTGAATTTTCAGAAGATGTGCTGGATGCGGTGATGAACCTGCGCAAGCCTGCTGCCCGTGCGCAGGATGTGGTGCTGCAATTGCGGATGATCAAATCGCAGACCACACCGGCACAAATGCAGGATATTCTGTGCAAGGCATTTCTCAAATCCACAGGCGAGCCGAAAAACGGCTCATGGGTGGCGACCGCTGCGGTCAAAGCGGAACTACCGGATTTCGAAGACGACTTTAACCGCGTTGCCGCCAATATTCATGAAGGGCTCGACCGGCTTAAATTGCTGAAGCTGATCCGGCTCAATCTTGCAGCCTTCACGCTGATTGATGATCTGCTGTCGCGCTATGAGAAGATGAAGCGCAATCGCGGCTTGCTGGACTTTGACGATCTGATTAATCGCACAGTCTCACTGCTGTCGCGCAACGGTGCGGGCATGTGGGTGCAGTATAAGCTCGACCGCGGTATCGACCATATTCTGGTGGATGAGGCGCAGGATACCAGCCCTGAACAGTGGCAGGTGATTAATATGCTCTCCGCCGAGTTCTTCTCCGGCTCAGGGCAGCGTGATGTGCGCCGTACCCTTTTCGCAGTGGGCGATGAGAAACAGTCGATCTATTCGTTTCAGGGCGCACGTCCTGAGGATTTTGCCGCGACCGGTAAAGCCGTTTCACGCATGGCAGCCCGTGCGGAATTGAGCTTTGAAAAAGTCAGTCTCAATTTCTCGTTCCGCTCGACACCGGATGTGTTGTCGGCGGTGGACACGGTATTTTCGCGTGAAGAGGCTTTTCGCGGACTTGGCATTGAGCGGCAGCCGACCGTGCATGCGGCGATCCGTTCCAATGATGCCGGTGAGGTTGAGGTCTGGGATATTCTGACGCCGGAAAAGGTTGAAGAGGTTGAGGACTGGCGTACACCGATCGACCAGTTACCTGCACCGGCCGTCAAGCTGGCTGAGCAGATTGCCACCACCATTCGCCATTGGCTGGATACAGGTGAGCCGATCCATGGCAAAGGGCGGCGCATGGAGCCGCGCGATATTATGGTGCTGGTGCGCAAACGTGATCTGTTCATGCCAGCACTTTCCCGTGCCTTGAAAAATCGCGGTGTGCCGGTGGCCGGTGCTGACCGTCTGCGCCTGACCAGCCATATCGGAATTAAAGACCTGATGGCTGTCGGGCGCTTTGTGCTGCAACCGGGGG
>NZ_ANNO01000019.1:0-8350 GCF_000409565.1 Pseudochrobactrum sp. AO18b | reverse complement strand
GTTGGGGTCGAGGGTTCGAATCCCTTCGCCCGCTCCAGTTTGGTTAGACTTCAAAAGCCGCGCAACAGCGCGGCTTTTTGCTTTTCAGATCTGATAGATCAAAATGTGCTAGCTTAGCTGAAAGTCTCACGGTTACAGTGCGGTCACTAATTTAAAAATTCGCGAAACTTAAAATCACGGTGTCAATAAGTTGCATCATAGTACAGTAGAGTTCATAATATCCACAAATGATATTTTAAAATCATAGTGATACCGGTCGTACCAATAACTTAATTCATATCTTGAATATGAAAATCTATAAATAGGATGACAATTACACAAGCCGTAGGCCCTGTGTAATTGCCATCCTAATGCCTTTTAGAGATCTACTTGCGTGTAAGCGGGATGACCGTCCCTCCTTGAGAACCACTCCCCGCTCGCTTTGGTGGATTTGCTTTAAACTCAACAATGCGCGCTGATTCAAGTTTTAGCCAGCCCGAAGGCAATGCCGATAGACTTTCAACATCGTGTGGGAACAGAGGGAGGTCATGGCATAGTGCCTCTTTGCTCAATTGTCCCGCATCAACCAATGCCTTGAATATATCGGAAAGCAGGGTTGGCTTCTGCAACGGCCAAACATCATCGTATGGCTCACCCTTGGACGAATAACCTTTCGAACTGTAAACTTTAAAAAGTCTCTGAGAACTATCAGGATCCAATATATTTAAGCGTTTCAAACGCATGATCTGGGCTTTAATGGATACCTTCCACCGCGCTTTAAGGCGTTCGAGCTCCCAAATAGCCGTAGTGTCAATCTCCACGCTAAACTGGCTGGCAGGCAACAGGAAAGCAGACGCAAAACTGTGTGCCTGCTCTTCGATAAGCTTGAAATTCTCTTCGAACTCACTTTCAGTAACTGCACGGTGGAGAAGAATGTGTCCCAGTTCATGGGCTGTATCGAACTGCCTTCGGGCAAACGACTGCTTATCGTTGGCCAAGAGAATATAAGGTCGACCATCCCCACCCCAGCGGCTTAGGCCATCCAGCCTATCCGTTTCCATCTGCTCTGCCGCAACAACGATACCTATGCCCTCAACAAAGGTTACCATGTCTAAAACTGGGCGAAGTCCAAGGCCCCAATGTTCACGGACTTCTTGCGCGATTCCTTCTATGTCTTCATCTCGGAGAGACTTAAAGCTTCTGCCCCGCAAAAGATCGGGAACATTAACTTCAGGTAGATATGCATAATGCTCGGCAACGGCTGTTATGTCTTCTAACCACGCCAAACGAGCTTGCTGGACAAGCCTGTCACTTTTGAGCGCACCTGCAAACGAGCGAAAGAATGATGGACCAGCGCCATCTAAACGCGACGTTAAAAAAAAGTCCGCAGGAACAGAAAGAATGGTGGCGAGTTCGGACAGTGCTTGCGGCTCTGGGTAAGAGTCACCTTCTTCCCAACGTTGAACTGTACTAGCGGCACGCTGCATCATGTCGGCAAGAGCCTTGCGTGAGGAAATCCCCCGCGCATGCCGCGCTTCTGCCAACTTGGCTCCTACAAATGTCTGAATTCCACTACGCACTTCTCATCCTAATTCAATTCTCGCTCTGCTCGTTTGACGTTTCTCCGTTTGTGCTCTTGAAGCCGCCTTTAACCGGTTTAAACCTTACCGGTCGCTTAGCGGACGTAGTGCTTTCCGCTCCATAGCCAGCTAAAAACTCATCAAGATCGGCCTGATAAATGAACACTTCTTGCTTGCTGTCCAAAACGGAAAGCGTAAGAGATGCTATTTTTCCCAGCACATGCGGATCGCGCCTCACCATAATAATGACCATTCGTTGCCGATCATTGAACATTTCCGGCGGATGGAAAAAATCTGGAGAAAGCCCGCGATTCTGATAACAAAGAGCTCGTCGAGTTGCGTTTTTTACAGGCGTGTCTGAAAGCTCTTTATGAGACGCGAAACCGACCATTGTGTGGCTGAACGCACCAGTCGTTAGATGTATAGGGGAAAGCTTTACCTCATCTGGCTTATACTCAACCGGCACAGATTTAACAAATTCAGCACCATTTCTTGCAAGTATCTGTTCAAAGGCTTCGTCTATGATACTATGCCGAATAAGCCCAACAGATCGGCTTTGCCGATAGCGAGAGAGGGGCAACCCATCTGGTATAGCTTTGTGAGAAGTACTCACAGCAATATCAGCCTGCTCCGCAGCCCGAGGAAACAATGTCTTCACCTCAACAAGCAAATTACGCGGTATATCTCGCCGTATCGCAGCTTCAAACTCAAATTTACGCTCATCGGGAATCATGTAGCTTTCCTTATGCGGACCATGTCGATTTTGCATTAAACGGAAAAAGAACATAAAATTTTGCACTTTGCAAGGTTTGCAATCGATTATCCCGCACTTTAAACGCGGTAAAGGAAAAATTTAACGCGGATAAAGAGCTCAGAAACAAGCCACTATCCCGACCACGCTAGGCCGCAGATAAAACATCGCCTTTTGCAGCACCCAAAATCGCAGCATATCGCTTATTATAGTCGGCGATAATTTCTACGAATGCGGTCAACAGTGGCTCAAATTGGCTGAAATCAATCGTTGCTCGATGGGGAGAGACAACTTTTGTGGCGAATTCGTTCTTGCCATAATAAATACTCAAATCGAATTTCTTATTACTCGGATTAAAGCTCCGGCCATCTATCTGCTGTGCACGAACTGAAGCATCGAACAGATCCTCAATGGCGACATGCCCAGTAGTTTTGGGTACCGGAGCCAAGTAAAGGTTTTCATATACGTGATAGAATGGTTCCATACCGTTTACGGGATAGCCAAGAATGTTACTGAGGTGGGCAAAAATTTTCGTTGACGCCGCATCATTATCTACAACCATGATAACTGGGTGTCGTGCAATGTGTTTAAAGGACGAGATACGCGATCGATATGAACTGAGAAGCTTATGCATCTCGTCAGTGCCGCCTGACAAACCTTGAAACAACGCGCTACGTGTATTGTAATGGAAAAAATCTAACGCTGCCGTGGCGGGGATAGATGGGTTAACGAGTGACGGAAACTTTGCAGCAAGGCTTTTAATCGCGGAACGGATGTAAATATTATCAGTTTTGCCTTCGCCAATGATCCGAGGGCGGAGGATCCCATAAAAAGCCTGGTAGTCGAGAAACTTGCCGTATAGCGAACTAAACCCCGGCTGATCTTCTTTGAAAAACTCAGCGTTTTTGAGACTTCGCACCTGATGAATGAAGCCGAGCATTCCATCTAAGGTCTCATTCTTAATAGGGTTATTTCTGGTATCTGCTCCATTATAAGCATATCCGTGAACAAACAGATGATGACACATTGCACGTGCCTGCCTGTAGTATTCATGACGAACGTTGAGCTTCTGATTAACAATAAGCCCTGTAGTATCTTGCCGAGAATCGCGGCGCTGCATCCTTGACTTGTCGTGATTAACTTTGAAGCCTGCGCGATAAACTTCACGCAAAACAGCATCTCCCGCCACCCACTTATCATGACTACCTCGAACGAGGCGCGCAATGGCTGCGGGGAACTCTTTTTCATTGGTCGAAAACGTGATATCGTCGGCGTATCTCGTATAAGTGCAATGCAATTTATTTGCTAGTTTGTTCAGCTTAATATCGAGAAGATGAGTTATCAGGTTGGAGATGACCGGCGAGCATGGACTACCTTGCGGCAAGTGGTTCTTATGGCAAGCAATTTGGGCAATTATCGCGGCGGTTTTCGGGGCGAGCTCAAAATTCCGGTCTTTGATTAGAAAACCATAAACCCGACCAAAATTAATTGAATGGAAAAAATCCTTTAAATCGATGTTAAACACCCAGCGCTTGTTACGGTGAAGGGCTGCGTTTGTTATTATAGAGAAGCCAGGTTTGAAACCGTGAGCGAGAACTCTTGCCTTTGTAGTGCGTTTTCCCTCCATTTCGGATTCAATCCGCATAAGCAGATTAGCTAGCCGTGACTGCAGAAGCTTCAAACGGGAATTCGGAGCTTCTATCAATCGCCGTCCGCCATTCTTTTTGGGAATTGTGAAGCAGCTATAAGGAGTGTTCGGTCGATACCAATATAGGGTATGAGAAACAAACTCGCCTTTAAGCTTGAGCAGCCTAGCCAGTTGCGGGAGATTTTTTGTATTTCTTAAAGCGCTCAGATCGGACATTAGGGCTTGCGGACACTCGTTTGCCAAGTTATCGGACGATCCGAGAACAGTCCGTAAGGAATGCATGGGCAATGGCCCGCGCATTGGTATCAACTATCGCGAAGCACAACAGCAGAATCTATCCGCAAGCCTTAAAAACAATAATTTAGATTTGCTGCAATAAGTCAAGAAGTTGAGTAAATAATACCTGTGTCTATTTGGAGATAAAGTCCCCTTGTGTAAGTGAAGACCTTGCAATACTGATTCATATCTGAATTCAGTGCCGTTTGGTGAGCCCCTGAAATTCAAAGTTTCGGATTATCTAAAACTCGTATAATCTGGTGCGGATCGGCCCCGATTGCCCGACTAACCGCTAGAAATTCGGCAACATCCAGCCTACGCTCGCCCTGTTCAAATTTTGACACAAAGGTTTGGCGCTGGCCGAGCCGCTTTCCCAGTTCCACCTGTGTTATGCCCGCGTCTTTTCGAGCTACAATAAGCAACTCAATCAGTCTACGATAAACGTCGGATTGAAAAGATGACAAACGGAGCCGCCAATTTATTGAACCAGCGACCTATTTGAACCCAATTTTAGAATACCCCAAATTCGGGTAATTTGACATACTGAGCACACTGTTTGATTCGGGAGGTGTGCTTGAAGCATCAATATATCGGGGACATAAACGACTATAGGAAGTACGCCTTACTACGAGCATTGGCGGCGGACGGAGCCAATTCGATAGCAGTATGCTGGATGCTAACACCGGATGACGGGCGCACTGATGGGAACAAGCTCAGCTACTTGCAACAACCGGATGGGTTCCGCCATTTCGATCCGGACTTGTTTGATATTCTGGCCCATGCCGCTGGTGCATCCGATCGCCGCCGTTTACAGGTGGTAGAAGGCAGCGGGGCAATCCCGCAGGCAACGTATTTCAACGAACTATTGCCGGACGACATTGCTGGGCGGCAGACATTTATGGAGCGCTGTGCCGCTGCGCTTGGTCATACCGATCTCGTTTTCTTCGACCCCGATAATGGCTTGGAAGTGTCTCTACAGAAAGGCCGAAAAAATTCGTCTAAGTACCTCTATTTGGACGAAGCCGCCGCATTCTACGGTATGGGCCAATCGCTGCTGATCTACCAGCATTTTCCACGTATTGAGCGAAACGCTTTTATAGCTCAGCGTTCGGAACAGCTACGCGCCAGTGCGCCGGGCTGTTCAATGTGGGCGTTCACCACTGCCCATGTAGTGTTCTTCTTGATTCTGCATCCCCGTAGCCCTGAACGCTTGCGGCTTGCTGCCGAAGCTGTGGCGCATCGTTGGAAGCAACGCTTTATCAAAGCTCAATATCTCGAAGATGAAACGCTGACAGGGGATAATTGACGGCGATCTTCCGTCATGTTTTTTTGGAATTCTTATTAATTTCAACAGGATAGAAACATGATCACCCTGAAGTCACTGACTTTTGTTGCGCCCGCATTTGCCTTAGCCGCCTGCACTTCGTCCAGCGCCGTGCGAACCTCCGCTAACACGGCCATCATTCAAACCAGTGCAGCCCCCGTTTGTGGCAGTACAGGCGCAGCCAAGGTCGCTCAAATGCAAGCGGCTATCGAAACTATCAAAGCCGGATATGACCGCTATATCATCGTCGATGCTAGAAGCGCCAACAATGTCCAGATGGTTCAAACACCCGGCTCTTATAAAACATCGGGCTATATCAATAATGGCCATTACAGCGGAACAACGACTTACCAACCGGGCATTCCCGTGATTTATGGTCGTCACGAACAGGCATTCGCGATCTATATGTTCCGTGACGGTGAACCCGGAGCGCAACGCGCCATCCCAGCCCGGCAGACACTTGGCCCCAAGTGGCAGGAAATGGTGAAGAGCGGGAAGAGCAACACCTGCGCATAGTTGCGATTTGACTAGTGTACCTAGGTATGCGGCCAAACGGGTTCGCAAGCCAGATTGGGTCCCTTGTAACTGTCCAACAAGACGGTTTGTGGGGGGGGATGCGAACAATCCCGCCCAGCTCCGTATCGAAAGGCAGTGCAGCTATGCCTGCGGCGCTGCCGGTACGCCGTGCCACGGGAACGCATACGCGAAACCATCAGGCACTGGGCCAGCTATATACATAGCGGACGGGTGGCAGGACCCGTCCTCAGCCCGCCTCCCCGCCATGCAGACCAATGTGGCAGTGCTGCATCAATCGAACTTGGGCTAATATTATGAATTTACGTGAATAATTGTGCTTGAGTTTTCGGCGTTTTTTCCTTCTGGGGAACAGTCAGGAGAACGCAATGCACATTATGGTGAGAGACAAGCGTAACGGCGCGGAGGAATGGATTCCCTTGGAGCAAGCCGCTGAACTTATGGGAATTGCCGCCGACGAAATTGACGGTGCACTGGAAGAATTCGGCGAATGCGAAGGCGGAGACTATATCGCTCTCCAACCGGAATAAGCAGCAGCCGAAAACAATCAAAAGAACAAATGGGCGGGCGTCGGCAACAATCGACGCCCCCTTTATCTTATCCAGCGTAAGCGCGGTCCAGCGCTTCGATAGCAACATCGGCATTGCGGACAGCCTGCGTATAATGACCAAGCGTCACGGTGGGATTGGCGTGGCCCGCAATCTTTGCCACCAGCCCAACCTCGATCCCTTCCGCCTGCAAGGTGGAAATGAACGAGTGTCGCGCCGAATGGGGTGTCACGTAAGGCACATTCAATTGTTTGAACGCTGGCACCCAAAACCGCTTCCGAAAATTCTGGTATAGCAACGCTCCTCCGCCGCCAAGACGCGGCAACGGCCATGCCTGTAGCCTTCCCGGCCCCGGAAAGACTCTATGCAGTTCCCCCTTCCTGCGAGGACAACGTACACGCCAAGCTAATAACATCTCGCGCAGCATCGCACTCATAGGAACTTCTCGCGTTCCGGCCTCTGTCTTAGTCGTCTCCGTCAACGACCCGTCGCGCTCTTGAATGCGACAGATGCGAATAATATTCTTCTCAAAGTCGACACCACACCACAACAGACCCAATTGTTCAGATGGACGCGTACCGGCAAGGAACGGAAAGGCATAATAGATGCCGCATTCTGGATCCAGTTTGGCGGCAGCAATAAGCTTGGCGATATGTTCCGGCGTAAGAATTACACGCCGCTGACGCGTTCGGGCGCGTACAAGCCCACTCGGCATGGATGGTGCACGGACCAAGAAGTCTTCCTCCGCAAGGGCCAGAATAGATTTAAGTTGGCTTTTGGCGCGGTTTGCGGTGTAAGTGCCGCATTGTTCCGCTATGGTTTTATACCATGCGCGTATCATCGCAGTGGTAAGTTCCGTTAGTTTGACATCGCCCAGCAATTTCACGAAGCGAGCAGACTTTGGGGGAACGCCATTCTCCGTGTATTTTGCACGCTCTTGCGCCGTTCCGATTAACAATGGCCCCCGGATCGCACCATTAACCACGACCTTATAACCTTGAAACGTCGATGACTTCACCTTGGTTTCCCGGTCTTCCAGCCAATGGTCGATGGCTTGCGAAACAGTCGGTGCTTTTCGTTCGTCCATATACCGGCCATCCATAACCTTGACCAAAAGATCATTGCGGAAGGCTTCAGCGTCCTTCTTACGATTGAAGGCTCGGCGGCGGCGCTTTTTCAAGATCGAATCTTTGTACTCACAATACCACTGCGGATATTCGGCAATAGTTCCATCGCTCAGCTTGCGACGACGCGTGGTGCTGGTAATTGAGATATTGAAGTCTTTCATTTTATTGCTCGCATTTGACAAAAATTACGAGAAAAACACGGAGAAACAACCAGCACAATTAATCGTCAGTTGTCTGGAAAAGCCTAGAAATAGCTCGAATCGTAACCACCGTGTAACCTCTGCATGTTGCTGAAAGGCGAGACCGCGAGACGACGCGGTCCTCAATGGATTCGATTCCTCCCTCACCGAGGTTGAAATCGCCGCTCAAGCCCCTTGCAGAACTCTCACGACAACTGGCGACTACAACTTGGAACAGCAGCGGCGCGGGACGGTGAAGCCCAGCAGCAGTGTTCCAGTAGCCCACACGGACGGCCAGTCGCCCGGTAGGCAGCGTGGCTGCGGCACGCAGGAATACCGAAGTGCCGCTTCACTGTGGCGGGTGGCGGTAGTGGCACGCCACACCTACGGTCCCGGCCACTCAG
>NZ_ANNO01000018.1:0-1795 GCF_000409565.1 Pseudochrobactrum sp. AO18b | reverse complement strand
GGGCTTTTTGTTTATGGAGATGAAGATCAGCGCGGCACCACCACCGGCTGGTAAATAACCATCGGTGTGGAGAATTGCGGCCGTTCATTCTGCCATGCACGGATATCGGCGCGGCGGTCGAGATGAATTTGCAGCAGGCAATTGGCCATGGCTTCAGACTTGGGTTTAAAACCATAGCTCAGACAGGTTTTTTCATCCTCAGCACGCTGCTGTTCCGGTGTAAGTGTCGTGCAGCCTGCCAGCGCTATCGCAAACAGTCCTGCAACAAGACTCAGCTTCTGAAATGATCGCGCATTATTGGAGTTTCGGTTCATGGATTTGTTCCGATAAATATGACTTCATATGGCATATTAACGCTGTTCCGCATCGGTGGCTACAGCGACAATATAAAATCCTGCTAAAGCTCTAGCTTGCTGGCTCTTGCAGGAGTATCTGTGATGATCAATGAAAATAAGCGGAGTATGTGATGTCAGATTTCAGCCAAAACAATCACGCGGATGCAATTATCGATCCGGTTAAACTGGATAAGCTGGCAGAGGTCGCGGTTAAAGTCGGACTACAATTGCGTAAAGGGCAGGATCTGGTCATTACCGCACCAGTTATCGCATTGCCGCTGGTGCGCCGTATTGCGGAACATGCTTATAAAGCCGGTGCAGGGCTGGTAACACCGTTTTTCTCCGATGAAGATATGGCGCTGTCGCGTTTCCAATATGCGCCGGATGAGAGTTTCGATCATGCCAGTGACTGGCTTTATCAGGGCATGGCTAAAGCCTATGCCGGCGGTGCAGCGCGCCTTGCAATCACCGGCGATAATCCGATGTTGCTTTCCGCACAGGATGCAGGAAAAGTTGCCCGTGCCAATAAAGCGCTGTCGATGGCCTATCAGCCTGCGCTGGAAAAAATTGCCGGTTTCGACATTAACTGGAATATCGTCTCCTATCCGAACCCGTCATGGGCAAAGCTGGTGTTTCCGGATGATGCGCCGGATGTGGCGACACATAAACTGGCCGAAGCAATTTTCGCCGCATCGCGTGTGAATAATGCTGATCCTGTAGCCGCATGGGCAGATCATAATGCGCAATTGCGCAAACGTACCAAAATTCTCAATGAGCGCAATTTCCGCGCTTTGCATTTCACCGGACCGGATACAGATCTGACTGTTGGTCTGGCTGATGGCCATGAATGGCATGGCGGCTCATCGACCGCTAAAAACGGCATTACCTGCAATCCGAATATTCCGACAGAAGAAGTCTTCACAACGCCGCATGCTCTGCGCGTGGAAGGGACTGTTTCCAGCACCAAGCCGCTGTCGCATCAGGGCACGATCATTGATGATATCCGCGTGTGTTTTGAAGGCGGCCGGATTGTCGAAGCCAAAGCCAGCAAGGGCGAATCCGTGCTGAACAAGGTATTGGATACGGATGAAGGCGCCCGTCGTCTGGGTGAAGTGGCTCTGGTACCGCATTCCTCGCCGATTTCGCAGAGCGGCTTGCTGTTCTATAATACGCTGTTTGATGAAAATGCTGCCAGCCATATTGCGCTTGGTCAGTGCTATTCCAAATGTTTCATCAATGGTGCTGATCTCACGCCGGAACAGATTGCGGCACAGGGCGGCAATAAGAGCTTTATCCATATCGACTGGATGATCGGTTCCAATCAGATCGACGTGGACGGCATTGCACAAGACGGCACATCCGTGCCTGTGATGCGCAAAGGCGAATGGGTTGCCTGATAGTATCTGAATTCCCGATGCTTTCATAACAATAGCCGCCGCTTTTTTTAACAAGCGGCGGGG
>NZ_ANNO01000017.1:0-29556 GCF_000409565.1 Pseudochrobactrum sp. AO18b | reverse complement strand
CCCCCTTTTTATGTCTGCAGGTCACAATTGAGAAATGACATGAGTAATTTGTTCGCCGTCTTCTTTGGTGAAACTGATAGCCGGATTTTCCAGAAGATCGAGAACAAGCTCTGACGGACGACAAAGCGCAGCGCCACGTGGTGACACGACAATCGGTCTGTTCATCAGGATGGGATGCTGCACAATGAAACCGAGCAACTGATCGTCAGACCATTTGAGATTTGCCAGATCCAGTTCCGCAAAAGGTGTCCCTTTTTCCCGCAATAAATCACGCACCGGGATTTTCATGGTTGCAAGAAGCTCTGACAGTTGTTCTTTGGAAGGCGGTGTTTGCAAATATTCAATAATCTCAGGTTCTTCACCGCTGGCGCGGATCATGGCGAGTGTATTGCGTGAAGTACCGCATGCAGGGTTATGATAAATTGTAACGGACATCAGAGATTGACCTGCCTTGGTTCGATCATTGCCTTACATATACCAGTTTTTTGGCCGGTTAATCATCTTGATCATTAAAGCATAAGATGCCCTAATATCGGGATCAACGCATCCGATAATCGGTGTAAGCAACGATACTTAACTTGTTGAATTTTTATCTGAGAAATACCATCAAAATGCTTCTGGCGGAGAGAGCGGGATTCGTTTCTTTGGTGTCGTATCTTTAATTCATTGATTTTAATATGTAAATTATAATAGCAATATGTGTTTTTGTACCATATTTTGTACCAAATTTGTTGCGTCTTAATTAGGCTGATACGTAGTTATGGTTAGAAAATGGTTGTCCGATATCATGGCGATAAGCAACAAGACCACCGCCTTTACCTGCGCTGTAATCGACGCAAATGACGTTGGAAGATAATGGTTTCGGTTTGCCTGTTAACCAGTAGTGGCCAATGAAAAGCAAGTTATCTTCATTGTAACGATGAGCATCAAGGTTTGGGATTGTATCCCTTGGCACGGTTTGGGTTATGGCTTCCGGCAAAAGTGCAAGGGATACATAATCATTATGGGTGTTGTCCCAGCATTTTACACGTGCAGATTGGAGCAATTACTTTATTGGGGACACGCTTTTTGATGAATAAGACATTTACATTTATCCAATTTTTGTATTCTAAAATATAGATGCCACCAATTATGCGTTGCTAATGTATCGAAGATGAGAAAAAATAGATGTGATAAAGACTATTAAAATGTCTTATGATCCGTAGCGCAAATAGGTGAGAACCGCGCTTAGGTTTCATCGCATTTAAAAGGTTTGTTTGAATTAAACTGATATCCTATATTCTATTTTCCGCTTTGGTTAACCTATTCTTGTTTCCCACCGTATTCGCTCAAGCCGAAACGGCTCAGGCTACGCCGCCGCTGGCTACCTATGTCGGGAAATATGTGTCCGACATCAACGTATGTTTATAAACGCACGTGCGGCGGCGTACGAAGCAGAGAACAATACTGAAATAGCCATTCAACGCTTGCTGGATTGAACGGTGACAAGCGCTGAAATGCTGAACTGGGTAGCAACAGGACCAGCCCAAGGATTTATCGGATTTGGAACAATGTTTCTGGATAAAAAGAGATAACTGATGTTGTCAATAATCAGATTATGGTGAAAGCCAATGGGTTTAATCCGGTTTCAAGCTTTTAGCTTTGCAACTTTGAGTATGTGATATCTTTAACTAATGACGAAAAGCGACGATTGACGATTTTGGTGGTCCGTTTACTTTAGAACACAAAGACGGCTTGCCGTCCTCCAGAGCCTTGTTGTGAGGTGACCGTTTCAAGTGGTAACAAAATGCTGATGGGCGAATATTTCCGTATTGGCGCTGGGATTGAGGACTACATCATGCATAAAATACTATATTACATCGTCGCACTGACTTTCTTACCATCAAGTGTAATGGCCGGAAACCTTTCGGAAAACATGGAGAAACGCGTGTTAACCGAGCTTGCAAACCGAAGTGGTATTCCGGTTAGTGATTTGCAACTTATGCTCGACGATTGTGAATTAAATAAGCGCAATATGAACCTGTGTGCATTTCAGCGTGCTATTCAGGCGGAATTGTTGCTGGGTGATGCGATCAAAATGACTGGTGCTAAGACAGATAGCGACTATGCTGCGTGGAAGAAACAGCTTCAGGCTCGCTGTCATGCGGATGCTGATAAAGAAACTGGGAGTGGCGCAATTTTACCGAAGATAATTTCTGAATGCAAAGAACTAGCTATGTTGGCAGAGCGCTATACGATTTTGGGGGCAGAAAGCTTTCCGCCGCCACCGCAGCCGCCACATAAATGGGATTAATATCTGATTTTGGGTTTGATTATACGTAGTTTTTTGATCATATGCTTTTTTACATTGCCAAGCTTCGCTGATGATCCGCTGCGCATAGCAGACTGGCGCTATAATCTTGAAGGCACATCTCGTGAAACTGTTGGCAATAAAACGCGGCACAAATTAGCAATCAAATGATTAGAATAGCTGAAATTCAATGTGAATTTTCAGAGCAAAATTAATTGGTGGCGATGAATATTCATTGAAAGCATAATGCGAGCCACTTGAAATACGTGCAGAATTTTTGAATGAAGCACGGCTTAAAATACTTGCGTCGGACAGGTTTCATTTCGATGATGGCTTGAAATTACGTTCATATATGCTTTTCCCTACGCAAAAATAGTGTATTTCAACACTTTTATACAGTGCTTCTGTTGCAGTGTTCAGCTTTTATATCAAACAAAGCTTGCGCCAGCCAACCTGCCGAACAGGCCAGAATGGTTCCGCCGAAAGCGTCAATAAATTGATGACGATAAAGCTGCAAAATGGAAACCGCAATCGCTATGCCTCAAATGGGGATTATAAGATTGCGTAAGGGGCAGTCTTTTTGCCAGATAATGCGAATGGCCAACATTGGGACCGTGAAATGCACAAATGGTCGACAACTTAATAGTGAATTATAACTCTAAGCATGTATGCTCTGACAGTGGTTTGGCTATGCGAAAGCCTGTGGATTATCCGCTATCGTCTTGATTATCTGCTGTATTGGCAGGAACAAGGCGGCAACCGCTGCTTGATCCTGGTTAGCGTGATCTGGGAAATCATAGCAACGGGACAGTCATCCATAGTTGACTATCAGGCTCTGCAATATTGTGATAACTCACTACATTTATGGTTGTAAATAGCAGATTTTGCATTTGCCTGTCAGGTATCACGCTTGGGCTTCAACAAACTGCGAATGGCTTTGGCGTGGCCTTGCCAAAGCTTGAATTTCATCAGGTGGTCAGGGTCTTAAGTAAATGACGTATGGTCATTTGCTCTGATGCGGATAGGCCAGAAGGCGGATATTCTACTTTCTGGCCGCATCAGAATATGGCGGAAAGCCTTAACGCTTAACCACTTCGCTATCTTCATGGACAATGCGGTAGTTGTCTTGCAGGTCGAGTACATAAGTGAAATTCGAGGTTCCACTGGACTGCTTGTTGCGATCAGGACTGGATACTGTGTAATCATAAAGACCATAGACTGCACACAGGCCATTTTCACATTTGGCTTTCAGCGAGCTTTCATCAACAACAAAACGTCTGACCGGCCAGCGGCTGAAATAGCTGTTTTTATCCTGCAAAATTTCTGCTTTATGGCGCCGTTTTTTGAAGTAATCGACAGTATCGGCGTAATATTCATTCACGAATGCCATCGCATCATCATTATTGGCACTGCCGGTCTGGATCATGAGGGCGGCAACATTCATGGCCTTATCCTCATCATTCATTGCCGGCATGGCGCTTGGTGCATTGTGCTGTTGCTGAGGATTGGCATTGGTATCACCTGGGCGGGCGGCTTGTTGCGGTGCCTGAGCCGGACTGGCCGGATTGTTATGGCGCGGAACAGTACCATTTCCGTTATTGGGTTGCGCTGAGGCAACTTGGGTTTCACCGGTACGGTTGATGCCGTATTTCACCACTTCCTGCGGGCTGAAATAATACATATCCTTGGCTGGTGTGCTGAACATAATGCCCAGCACATCGGCTGATACGCCATATTTGGGCAAGGTCGCGACAATATCGGACACACCAAATTGCGCTTGTTCGCCGCTGAGTTCCGGTGCAGAAATCTGATGAACGCCAAGTCGGCCATCGGCAACACGGTTTTTGCCCGCAAAGAACACAAAGGAACAGGCGGAAGCGCAATAGGAATCCGGCGGAATATAAGTATTCATGCCCCTCTCATAAACTTCTTCTGCAATAACCAGCCCTATATGAACCAAACCACCGGGATTGTTGCTCAAAATCAGCGTGTTAATAGCAGGGTTCTCGCGCAATGCTTTTTTTAGATTGAGCAGGTCATTCGCGCCCACCTGACCGGCATAAATGAGAAGCTCAGGCTTGTCCGGAAAGAAGAAAAATGGTCCGTAGCGTTCGAAATTGGCTTCTTGCTGTTGTGGTGCCTGTGCGCTTACCATAGCCGTGCCGGAGAGTGAGAAGGCGAGGCAAACACTCGCTAATAATGACTTGTAATTAATCATGACCCAGTTGCCCCCCTATTATTCCAATCCGTTCGGATAAGGCTCGATCGCATCGGCCCGTACCCAGCCTTGCGGACAAGATGAAATTTCACCGTTCTTAAAATGCTTACAACTTTCCATAATCGTGCGGTAAGGCTCCGACAATGGTGCAGAGACGCGGCATAAAACATCCACTCCGTCGCATTTGCCAAATCTATCAATCGGCATTGCCATGATGAAATATTCTGCGTCTGAAATGCCGGCTTTGGCTGTTGCCTTGATGCAAACAAGCTGATCCTCGGCCAGACTGGCGACGACATTCTGATCACTGCCGCCAGCGCGCGCGGTGAGCTTGGCGGGCCCCCCATAAATAGCGCCATAATAAGGTGCAACCGCACAATCGCTGTGAATGGTGACCTGGTAATTTCCGGCAGTACAGTCGAGGCCCTTATTATCGCTGCATTGAATGCCGGATTGTTCCAGAAGCTGGCTCAGTTTCGCACCTTCCAGATCACCATCTGCTGCACCAGCCATCGCTGACAAAGGCTGGAAAAGGCTCAAGGCCGTGGCTACGATTAGAGCCGACGTGATTTTAACGGTCGTTTTTATGTTCATAGCTGACATGTCTTTTTCTTATCAAAACCATCGAGGACGAAAACCAGTGCCATGCCAAATTGCATAGCATTGACGTTGCAGCCTTCAACAGGAACCATGGTGCCGCCTTTGTCTGCATCGGTAATTTCGCCATGCACAAAGCTTTGCAGGGATGTCGAATTTTTTGCTTTTACTTGTAAGGCCTGAAAGCGCAACGGATCAGATTTTCCGCTATCAATCAATATCGTGGTGCCTTCTGCTTCCGGCAGGAAGTTGGCAAGATAAATCGTGCAGCCTTTATGCGTGTCGGTGGTTTTGCAAGCCTCCGCATAGTCCTGGAACAAATAATCAGACATGAGTGCAAACGCGTCGCGGGTGACCTGACGGGCTTCCTCATTATCAGGAACAAAAACGGCCTGATTGATAAAGTCATCACGCAGTTTTAGTCCTTGCTCAGGTGTGATGACATGAGCAGGCACGGAGAGAGCCTTGGGTTTTTCAGGCAGCAGAGTGCCCATGATTTTTGCAAGATCAGGCTTATCAACGGCTGCCTCTCTCAATTGTTTCAGTGCTGCTTTACTGGGCTCGCTCCATTTCATCAGCTGTTTCACATTGTTTTCAGTAAAACGCGGATCGCCTGACAGCGCCATCGCAACCTGTTGTTGAGCAGCAATACGCAATGGCGAGAGAGCATCAGTCAAAGCCAGAGCAAAGATGCAGTAAACCGGAAGCACCATAATAAGATTGATGCATCGTAAACGCTGTGCCCAGACTGTCCCGCCGGTAAGCGCCCAGAGATAGGCAAATCCGTATATGAGACCGATAGCTGTGAGGTAAATGAATGTGACATCAATCGGCACCAGGCCAAAATTTTGAAAATCACCGTAGAGCAGCCATGAGGTCAGGAAGCCGAAAAGCAGAACAGCAATCGCTGCGACTTTACCGAGCTTGTCGAAACCACCTTGCAGGTGCTCTGCTTCATTACGCTCGGCAATGATAGTCGCTATAATGGAGCAGCTTAACATTGCCCATAAGGTAAGGCTGATTGAAAACTGGGAGTCGGAGTCCGATTCCGTGCCAAAAAATACGATGAGCATCATCAGCGCCATGAGCGGCAATAATAGCTGAGGCCCTATCAGATGAGCAATGAAACGCGATCTTGGCGATGTAAAAGACGGCTCAAGGCGGTCTGTTAATATGGCAATGACACCTGCTATCGCGCCAGCAATGAGCCAGGGAATGAAGCGCATCAGTTCTGGATCGACATTATCTGTGCCGATGCCAGAGGCGGTGGAATAAATAGCGACCCAAAACAGGCTGGCAAGTGCTCCGAAGACGCGCCAGCAAATATTCCATGCGGATTGATAGATGATGGCATAATCAAAATGACGGGTCTGCGCATAAGCAACGAAAAACGGCAGTGGCAATAGGATGATCATCAGCATGGGGGTTGTATTCACCGTTTGCCCCGAATATTCGCCGGTGAGAATTCCGCTTGTGGCAAAAAAAGCTAACACACTGATGATGAGGCCGTTGAGAATAGCACCGGCAATGACCCATGGCAGCCGTATCATTCCGGCTGTCGCAAGAATAGTCAGTACAGCAGCAGCAAAGCCGTAGCCAAAAACATTATTTACGTTCTGATCAGCGATTATGCTGCTGACATCAAGTAAACCGAAGATGCCTCCAAGGATTAAACCTGATAGTAATATTAGCACATTTTTTTGCATGCCTATCCTTGATTCGTTGTTTAAAAATATCAAGCTTTATTCTATACACCTGGTGTGCCAATCTGAATACTTGATGATTAAACTATAGATACATAATTGTGGTTTGGTGTGCATTGATGAAAAATTACAGATTTCTTGGTTCAGTTTTCTTCATGATGGCTCTGGCTTCCGGTTTTCTTGTGAATGCTCCTATGCCGGTATTCGCAGTAGAGAATTGTACCGGAGAGGTTTTTATTTCCTGCAATGTTGCCAAGGATAAACATTTACAAGTTTGCATAGAGCCTGCCAGTGGTAGTGCTGAGCCGAAATTTACCTATAATTTCACTGAAAAAGGTAAGGAAGGGCTTTCGTTAAGCGAAAATTTCTCCGCCAAAACCGTGTCGCCATGGAAAGGTGTGGGCAGAGCCATCAACTCAAATGTTACATTCAACCATGAGGGATACCAGTATCATGTGTGGCAGAGCTTCGACCGGCTGGACGAAGAGGCTGAGTTGCAGGCTGGAGTTTATGTATCAAAAGGGGATGAAGATATTGCCTCTTTTACCTGTCAGCCTGATAAACAAACCAGTATTGCACCATTATTCGCCTTAGAAGATGCGATGGAGGCTGCCGGTTGGTGTTACCATTCAGGCAAATTTGAATGGCAATACTGTGCTGCTAAAGGCCAATAACATTCACACGACAATATAATTTTTTACCATTGAAAATTTTTGCTGTGCTCTTTACGCAAGCGAACAGTTTTTACTTGCACAATAATTCTGGGAGAAATTCAATGCTTCGTACAAACCTAACAAAAAAGCTATTTGCGGCTGTTCTTTGCTCGGCAGTTTTCATGTCTATTTCCGGCATGGCGCAAGAAAAAGAAAATATGTCAAAAATCGCTGAATTTGGCGGTGCCATGCATGCTATGGCTGAAGAATGCGGTAGCTATTCCGCTGATCAGCTGAAGGAAATGAAAGCAGGCCAGAAAACAGCATCTTCGGCCGGTGGTCTTTCAGCAGAAGAATTCGACACAATTTTCGCTAAGGGTTATGAGGAAACAAAGGCGCAAATTGCAGCAGGTGACGATAGTCAGAAAAAGACTATGTGCGAGCAGATGAAAAAAATGCAGAACTGAGTGCTATTGACATAAAGCCGTAGTGATTAAGGCGCTCCGAGAGGAGAGCCTTTGTTTGTTTTCATCAGGGAAACACATATCAGCAATTAGCGCAAATTTGCTGGCAGACTATCTGGTGCACAATATTCGAATTCACCCTTGATTAGGCCGTCGTTAAAACGAAATTTTGCTGGCTCAAGGATCGTAATCGTTCCTTCATTCATGTAGTCTGCGCGCTGTTCCGGGTGAGCACAATTGCCGGCGAAAGAATATTCATTACCATCAAGTTTGCTAACGGCCTCGAATTCGCAAAGTGCATCGGGCAAATTAATGCCTTTTGCGTGCACGAGTGCAGTATTTGCATCATTCGCTTCACTACATTTCTCGCCAGTAGTTACATAATAGCCTTCAGATAGGGGAATGCCTTCTGCAGCAAATGCAGATACGGGCAGAAGACATAACAATACGGTCAAATATTTCATAAATATCTCTCGCAACTACGACAAAAAGAGTGCTGTGATTTAATCACGATGCCGTTACAATATTATATTAATCGCTCCAAGCGAAAAATGTAAAGTAAATGGAAATTGTCATGATCATAATGTCTCAAAGGGCTATTATAAGTTGTTGAAACGCGAATAAATTCGATGCAAATATATAAAATCCGAGCAGAATCAAAACGTGATCAACTATACTCTGCTGAACAAAACATAAGCTGATAAAGAAGACTATCTTATGGGTTTGGAGTTATTAGAAGTTCAACTCATGAAATTGCATTAAGAAAATTCACACTCAAGGGATCATTTTGATGAAACTGGTATCCTTTATTGGGCTATCTGCTCTGGTTAACATATTCTCGTTTTCTATTCCGTTAGCTCAGGCTGAAATGGCCACGGCAGCGTCGCCACTGAGTGGCTATGTAGGGAAATATGTCTACGAAGAGATAGATGGTACCGGCTTTCTTCATCATCCTCAGGTGCGTACTGCTATTGAAGCTGCAGTGCCGGCTGGTGAAGCTCGTGATATTCTTTATACCGAAGATGCAGTGGTTACACCAATTATAAAGGTTGGCGACAAACTTCTTTATACCCGTGGCTTTGATCCGGCGAGTGGCGGTGACGTTAATTGGGGGGTGCTGATTGCAGTTGATGGAAGTGTCGCAGCAGTTTGCTATTCACAATTTACAGATAAAAATTACCCAGAGGCCAGTTGGTACACTAATGGTAAAAAAGCTTTTTCTCTAAGTTTGATGTGCCCGTCTGAAGCCGGAGAAATCAGTGCTAGCTTTGGCGATTGGCCTGTCGGTTCAATTCCGGGTTAAAGCCTTTTCGGAATTTTCAGGGGAGGGGAGCCTTCGCGAAATTATAGGATATTCATATATCAGTCTAAGGGCTTCAACGGTTGTTGGAGGTCAGTCAGATTTATATGATTTGGATGGTGTTGTAGTTATTCAATCGCATCAGTTGCGGGCCACTTGCGTTTAAAAGAATAGGTCCGTCTGACACAAAACTGCAGATATGAGCAAGTATAAGGTTTCTTAGCATTAGATTTCTTACAAATCTCGGTGTGATGACGCCCCCGCAACGAAAATCCCCTCAAAAAAATCCGAGATACAATAACTCTACTAAACCAAGCATAGTTCTCGTAGCAGTCCGTGCTACCTAATGTCGATAGGCAAGCGGCGACTATAAAGCATCACTGCTATCGCTTAGAGGTTCTCGCAAGGCACGCGATCATTCCGCAGCAACAGTTTGCATATACAACGGGTAAGAACGTCTCAGATATTACTTTGGTCATTGATGTAATGGATTTGTTGCATAGTGGTCGCTTTGATGGTTTCAGTTAGTGTCGTTTGATAGTGATTTCACACGGCTTGCTGCACGCATCAGAGAACAAGGGGGGGGGACGTTTTCGGTTTTGGGGAACAAAAAAACACCGGCGAGCTTTCGCCAAACGTGCCGTAGGTTTATCTATACTGAAAACTTGCTTCCGCCGATCTTATCTAATGGTAACGAAACAGGTAGCACGCCAAACGCACTTCAGCCGCCAAGTGCCGCCATACCAGTAATCAAGAAAGTTATTAGACAGATGGAATCCGAAGATGGTTGGGTGCAGCTTGGGGCCGTTGGCACTCAACTTGCCAATCTCGCGTCTGACTTTGATCCACGTACTTATGGTTTTCGCAAACTTAGTGATTGAGTGCGAAAGACAAATGCATTTGATATTGAACAGGTTGAGGAAAAGCCGCTACGAATTCGTGTCCGAAAAGTAATTACTAGGGCGAAGAAAAAAGCTTGATTTCATTGCTGAGAAAATATTTGGGACAGTGAATTGTAGCTGAATTGATCCATTATCAGCAAAGAAAACTCTGCATTATGCGCTAGAATTAGGTAATAAGTATTTCTTTGAGAGTAGTTATCTGTTCGCAGGGCAGTTTGCTTTGTAATAGGTATTGTAAGATGATGAGCTTTCGACAATGCCTACTGTTCTGACGCTTTGTACGCAATGATCTGTTTTGCTGCTGCTGTAGTTTAAGAGAGCAGCTATTACAAAGCACAGCATCCTACCAAGCCCCTTCATGTTTCATATTATGGATAGAGCACCTAAGGGCAAGCTGAGGATTGTTACTTGCCCTCACGCCTATGAGACTATTTTGTTTCGCCTAAATTCACATTGATCATGTTGTGATTAGCCATCATTCCCATCGCACCAGCAGGTTTGAAGCCTTTTGCGGTCAGCCAATTATAGTGCCAGTTATTATACATGAACATATAGACTAATGACGCTAAGCCAACAGTTGGGATGATTGTTGCGAGCATTATTAAGAAGCCAACAAAATGACCGCGAAAGAGTGCTGGAAATGGACCAAAGAATAAGCAGGTCCAAGAAATTCCTTTGAAGCCAACTGCTGTTCTATGGGTAACTGGTTCTATCATTTGAATTGGGTATGCCATTGAAGCGACCTTTGTTTCTCGACCTTAGCCGTGTTGCGTGTGTTGCTGATGGGTTGCAGCTGATTGGCTGATTGACCCGATACGTTTGATCGCTTCGCTCTGCACTTCATTTGCCCCCGACATTGTTATGTGAATCTATTGGATTCACTAACGTGTGCTGAAAATTAATATGTGCCCAGCAGTCCGTCGATTGTCAAGCCGTCTATACTGTTAATCGTTCTATGAACGCAAGACAGATTATCGGTTGGAATTTACGGAAACTTCGCGTGGCTAAGGGCTTCTCTCAGGAGCGGTTAGCTTTGGAGTCAAATGTTGACAGGTCATATGTAGGGAGGGTCGAACGGGGTACAGAGAACGTCACGATTTCGACACTGGAAGCATTGGCTGATGCACTGCAAGTGACAGTCAGTGAGCTTTTTGAAGTTCCTGATAAAGACGCACTGCCACCGCAGCCAATGAAGGCGGGGCGAAAATATAAATAATTGGAAATGTGCTATGCTATGTGGCCTAGCTTACAGACTAAGTGCGTAATAGGCTCAATTCAAAGCTCTGGTCTGTAAGCCCTGCTTTATTATAAAGTACAGACCGCCTCCCGCAATCGATACGACGATGATTATCGCCAGAGTGATGTAAACACTTGTATTCTTCAACGCGAAGGCCATTGCAAAGGGTGCGATGGCGGATAGCACCAATCTCGCAGACATCAGTTTTCCCTGCATCGCACCATATCCGGTACTTCCAAATAAGAATAATGGAAGTGAGCCGCTTATAATACTGAACAGACCATTCCCGAAACCAAACAGGCAGGCGAATAATATCGCCGCAGGGATATAGGGTGCACCGATCATCAATAACATAACGGATAAGGCAATGAACGAGGCTGCGATGATAGCTAAGTTTACGGGGGATAGGGTTTTCCCCGCCATCATATTGATCAGGCGGCTGGCGACTTGCGATGGTCCGAACACAGCGCCGATAAAGGCTGCTGACTTTGCTAATCCCAGTACCGACAGTAGCGGGATCATATGGACAAGGATTGCAGAGGATATCAATGCCTGTAAGGAAAATGCTGCCAGAAGTACTGTGAAGCCCATACGTCTTGATGCCTGAGGCAATGCACCGGCTACAGAAGCTATTTCTTTGTCATCATTCTTACGTTGGTCATGAGTTGTTTTACTGGTGCGTGTCAGGGAATAATGCAGCGGGAGGCATATCACCAGATGAAGACCGGCAAAGACCAGATAGATTTGCTGCCATGTCAGCCATTGCAGAAGCAGTGAAGTGAGGGGCCAGAAGATGGTGGATGCAAAACCGGCTATCAATGTCAGATAGACAATGCTGCGCTGGGCAACCACTGGTTTGATCTGCACAAGCAGCGCAAAGGCGGCTCCGTATTGTACGAGATTGGCTGCAATCTCCACGATTGTAAGCGTTACAATGAAGGCCAGCGAATTGGGGGAGACTGCGCAAAGGATGAGAGCAAGGGCTGCAAATGCAGAGCCGACTGTCATAATTTGTGCGGCACCTAAGCGATCAATGAGTTTGCCCAGCCAAGGTGCCAGCACACCACCTGCTAGCAAGGCTATGGACAATATCCCATAAACCCATTCCGTTGTTGCCTGATAGCTATCCGCAATGGACGGAGCCAGCACACTGAATGAATAGTAGAGTGTGCCGTAGCCGATGATTTGTGTAAGGCCAAGGCTCAGGATTGCATAAACAGGAAGGCGCTGGTCGGTCATATGGATTTCAACGAAACACGGGTTTCCAGTTTCTCTGCGGCTTCTTTCCGTTCACTGTAACGGTCGGTAAGGTGGTCAGAAATGCCCCGTGTCAGGATGGTGAATTTGATGAGTTCTTCCATGACATCAACAACCCTTTCATAGAATGAAGAGGGTTTCATGCGACCTGCTTCATCAAACTCCTGCCATGCTTTGGCGACAGATGATTGGTTGGGGATTGTAATCATGCGCATCCACCGACCTAGCACACGCATTTGATTCAAAGCGTTGAAAGACTGAGAGCCGCCGGAAACCTGCATCAGTGCCAGTGTGCGACCTTGCGTCGGGCGTACAGAGCCGCCCGCTAAAGGTATCCAGTCTATTTGTGATTTCATGACAGCACTCATTGCGCCGTGGCGTTCAGGGCTGGTCCAGACTTGCCCTTCTGACCACAGCATTGCTTCACGCAACTCCTGAACCTTGCTGTGATCAGCAGTACTGTCATCTGGCAATGGCAGGCCATCGGCATGATATATCCGTGTTTCTGCCCCCATAAACTCCAGTAACCGCTGTGCTTCCAGTGTTAAAAAGCGGCTGTAAGAACGTTCTCTCAGCGAACCGTATAGAAGAAGGATGCGCGGTTTATGTGTCAGTAAAGATGCTTGGAGCTTATCGTAATCGGGTGTGCGAAACGCCTGAAGGTCAAGATTGGGCAGTGTCACGATTATCTGTCCTTCTGCTCATAGGTGATCTGTTCCCCGTCTTCTTTGGTAAAGTTGACAGCAGGATTTTCCAGAAGATCAAGAACACGTTCTGACGGGCGACATAGAGCTGCGCCACGTGGTGTGGCCACAACCGGTCTGTTCATCAGGATCGGATGTTGCACAATAAAATCCAGTAATTGATCGTCTGACCATTTCGGATTGGCTAAATCGAGTTCAGCAAAAGGTGTGCCTTTTTCCCGTAGCAAATCCCGCACGGAGATTTTCATGGCAGTAACAAGTTCTGACAATTGTTCTTTGGATAGCGGTGTTTGCAGATATTCAATGATCACAGGCTCTTCATCACTGGCGCGGATCATAGCGAGAGTGTTGCGTGAAGTTCCGCATTTAGGGTTGTGATAGATTGTAACGGACATCAGATATCACCTGTCTTGGTTTGATTAGTGCCTTGTTCGTACCAGCCTTTTGACCGGTTCACGATCCAGACAACGGAGAGCATAACGGGGACTTCCACCAATACGCCGACAACTGTTGCAAGGGCGGCACCGGAACTGAAACCGAAAAGGCTGATCGCGGCAGCAACGGCTAATTCGAAGAAGTTTGAAGCGCCAATCATGGCAGATGGGCCTGCAATACAATGTTGTTCGCCTGACATCCGGTTCAGGACGTAAGCCAGACCGGAGTTGAAATAGACTTGGATCAGGATCGGTATTGCCAGCATGGCAATGATCAGTGGCTGGGCTATGATCTGTTCCCCCTGAAAGCCAAAGAGCAAAGCAAGCGTGGCAAGAAGAGCAACCAGCGATAATGGCTGTAATGCTTTCAGCAGTTTGTTTAAGGACTGCCCATCATTCTTGGAGAGCAGGCTATGTCGTATCAGTTGTGCGATGATGACGGGAAAAATGATGTACAAAACCACTGAGAAAATCAGTGTATTCCACGGTACGGTGATTGCAGACAAACCTAAGAGCAGCCCGACAATCGGGGCAAAGGCAATGACCATGATTGCATCATTCAGAGCTACCTGCGACAGGGTGAAATGGGGTTCGCCCTTAATCAGGTTTGACCAGACAAAGACCATTGCTGTGCATGGCGCTGCCGCAAGAATAATCAGACCAGCTATGTAAGAGTCGATTTGCTCTTGCGGGAGATATGGCCGGAACAGCCAGCCGATAAAAAGCCAGCCCAGCAAGGCCATAGAGAAGGGTTTAACCGCCCAGTTGACGAAGAGCGTTACGCTGATGCCGCGCCAATACTGGCTGATCTGACGCATTGCGGAGAAGTCGATTTTAAGCAGCATAGGAATGATCATCAGCCAGATCAGGATGGCAACAGGAATATTGACCTTAGCGATCTCTACTGCCCCGACCATCTGGAAGGCTGCGGGAAACAAATGCCCCAAGGCAATCCCGATGATGATACATAGGGCAACCCAGAGTGTCAGATATCGTTCAAAGACAGACATGGCTTTTCCTTGGCTGGTTTTATGCCATGGAGCGAAACCGGCCTTATTCAGTTGTGATAATCAGTGAATTTCAGATTGTTATGCAGGAGGATTCAGATCGGATGATCCGGCTGCTCCTTTGACTTACAGCAGGGCGTAAGACTCTGGATAAGGGGAGTGCAGAGTTCTTCACTGCCGCCACAACAATCCTTGATCATGAAAAGCGTCAGTTCCCGAAATGCATCAAGATCAGCACGGTAGATGATTGACCGGCTCTGACGTTCTCCTTTGATCAATCCTGCGCGGGACAGCGTGGACAGGTGGGCTGACATTGTATTCTGGGGCACATCCAATACACGTGCCAGTTCACCTGCCGGTAAACCGTTCGGTTCGTGTTTGACCAGTAACCGGAAGGTTTCCAGTCGTGTGTTCTGTGCTAAGGCTGCGAGTGCCGTGATTGCTGCTTCATTTTCCATATATCCAGAATAATGGATATGTGGGAAATGTCAAATGGTTTTGATTGCACTTTGTCTCTTAGTTGCGGAAGGAGGTTTGATAAATTGTCATAAGTACGGACACAGAGCGGCGGTTAATTATGCAGCACAGAAATCATGACATAACCTGTAATTCCGTTGTGAAGCCAGTCCTCACAGTTTTCGGGGGGGGGCAGGTTCATATTTATAAGAGTTACTCTGCCGGTGATAATTTGCTTTCTTCAACAAGCAATTGTGCGCTAATGAAAAAAAAGATCGCGCCAATCAACGTATAAGTATTTGAATATTGCCAAACCCAATCCGCTTTATCAGCGTCCGGTGTCTGCGGAAATACAGCAGAGATCATGAAAGCTATACACCCCAATAAATTGATGAAAACGGCTTGCCATGACAGGTTTTTGGGTTTCCAACTCCAATACCGATTGTCAACTTCAATAAATGCCAAATAGCCCGATATTAGAAACAAGACTGAGCCCTCAAAATTAGGCGTCCATATTTCCAATATGCTCAGCGCCGGTTGTGACGGTGCCGCGATAGCGTTAAAAGTACTGATATTAAACGCGAGCGTACCGATAAATTGCGTGAATGAACTGAGCCAACCTGCATTAAGCGGGTTCCAGCCAATCAATTTCAACGGCTTGTTCAGAGTATGTTGTTCTTGTCTGGGTTGAGGTATCTGATTGGCGGATTGAAAGTGCTGCAAGCCTGCTGCAAGAGTAAATGGTACAGAACCTGCAAAGAACATCACGTTTGTCAAATTACTCAACGAAGACCAATGCAATGAACAAAACATCAAAATACTTGCAAGGCTAAACAGAAATGCGCCCAGAGAGAACGAGATTCCTATATAGCGGTTATAGGTACTTGTCTTCCAAAAGGCGGTCGTTTGCGCGCGGAGTAATCGGGGCCGGAGGTCCAGTCCTTTACGATGTACACGGGCAAGCCAGATTTCTTTTTTTCCGTTTAATGTATAAAACCGCTCGGATAAAAATGGCCATTCTTTAAAAATACTCATTTTACAGCAGTACACCTATAGCCAGAAAATTAAAGTTAAAAAAAAAAGATCGTTTTCTTTTATATCGATTTTCCTGCTCTGTTTTCTGTTTGGTGCAAGAAGCTTGCAGCGGCAGGCTGCTCTGCCATAGCCGAATCCGTATTTACCAACAGTGTTTGCGTAGGATATGCAAAATCGGCTTTATGCGCCTGTACTATTTTGATGATCTGCAAATAGATATCCTGCTGAATATCCAGCCACTCTGCCCAATGTGTCGTCTTCGTAAAGCAGTAGACCATAATATTGAGCGAAGAATCCGCAAATGTATTGAAAAAAACCAATAAATCCTGATTTTGATCGATCTTCTTATTATTTTTAAGCATTTTTCGGATGTCATCAATAACGTCCGAGACCTTATCCGCATCTTCATAACGCAGACCAATAGTGGTGCTGATGCGCCGGTTGGTCATACGACTTGGATTTTCAACGCTGATTGTTGAAAACAAAGCATTTGGTACGTAAAGAGGGCGGTTATCAAAGGTTATAATTTTGGTAATACGCCAACCGATTTCGACAACAGTTCCCTCAATTTCCCTGTCTGGTGAGCGTACCCAATCGCCAATATTAAACGGCCGATCAAAATACAGCATGACACCGGAAAAAAGATTGCTCAGCATATCTTTACCCGCAACGCCGATAGCAATGCCGCCAATACCGCCAAAGGCCAGCAATCCTGACAGGCCGATGCCGAAATGCTCACCGAATATCAGCACCATCAGAAGAAAAATCGTGAGCTTGAGTATACGCGATACCATGCGTGCGGAGGTCGTATCGCTGCCCTTACGTATCTGTGCATGAGTCAGGCGGTTTATTAATTGAAACAGCTGTTGCATGGCCAGCAAAGCCATGAGAGCGACCGCGCCGGTCGTCACCATATCAGGTGTAATGAATTTGATGTCATAATCATCAATCAGCATGTAAGCCACTTGCCGGAAGGTCAGGATTACCCCGTACATCGACAACAGATAGACAATATGAACGAGTATGTTGCCAGACCAGACGCGTGTCCGGCGCATCATGAGCCAAAGAGTAAAGGCGCTGATTGCAAAAAATAGAATGAGAGCGGTGGCAATCCAATATTTCGCCATAATATCTCCGTGGGCAGTAAGAATGCTTATCAGCGCAAGCCAGTATCACCTGACAGGCTGGTAGCAGATGTCAGAGCCCCGGTGAAAAACGCCAGATTAGCCGCGGCGATTTGCGCTGCCGCTTGTGCATCGGATTGCGCAAGTTTGGCATCAAGCAGGCCATTATTGGCCTCGAGTGCTATTGTGATCGTGCTCAGACCATTTTTATAAGATTCCAGTGCGGCATCAAACGTTGTTGAAGATGTTTGTACCAGCTTAATTGCGGCTGTATTCGCTGCAAGTGCCGTTTTCAGCGCATTGGAAGCGACGACAATTTCGGTGACGGCATCAAGCTGAACTTTACGGAAAGTTTCTGATGCAGCATTCGCCACGGATTGCGCATTTTTAAACTGTGCAGCGCGCAGGCCGCCGTCAAACAGTGGAACAGATGCAACAACGAGCATCCCCGCACGTGATGATTGATTGCCAATATCAGGCAAATGACCTGCATTAAAACTACCATTGCCTGATGATAATGTCCCGGCAACAAACACCTTAGGCATGAAGCTGGCCTGTGCGGCTTTAATGCCGGACTGGCTGGCTTGCACTGCCGCATAACTTGCCAGCAAGTCGGCTCTGCGCGACAATGCGCTTTCAAGGGCTGCCTGTGTTACGCCATCATAGCGTGTAGGCAAGTTACGACCCAAGGAGCTGGCCACTTTTATATCCAGCATTGAATTAACGCCCATTGCAGACAGCAATAGCTGGTAGGCATTTTGTTGTTGGCCGCTGGCACGAACAACACGTAACTCAGCTTGCGCAACCTGCTGGCGCGCTAAGGCGAGTTCTACAGATGTCGCCAAGCCTTGAGTGGATTTTGCTTGCACAGCCGCCAGAACAGCTTTGCTGTTGGCCAATGTTTGCACTGCAATTTTATGGCCTGCCATTGCGGCCGAATATTCATAATAGGTGCGCGTAACATCAAATATTAACTTTTGATGCATCGCATTGAAGGTCACATTCGCTGCAAAAGATACTTGTCGTGCGGCCTCAGTCAAAGCGGCTCGTTGGCCAAAATCAAACACCAGCCATTGCAGCGCAATCGAAGCAGAGGTGCCCTTAATATGCGTATCAATATCACGATTGCCGATCAAGGGCACATCCACAGGTGTGGATGTTTTTTGGACGCCACCTATGACATTAGCCGTAATAATAGGCAGTAATGTCGCCTCACTCATGCCAACAGCAAGAGCTGCCTGTTTTGCTTTTTCCCAGGTATTTCGCGTTGAAGGATTGCTGCGCTGAGCCAGATCGATGAGTTGCGCTAAATCATAGGTTTGACGCGTATCAATGGTAACGGGAGTGGCCATCAGTGAGAGCGCGGGATTAGCCGGAACACTAAAATCTGGCTGTTTGTCACCGGATGATTGTGAGCTTGCTTGATGCCCGCCCGCAATTTTCTGGTTCTGCTTGAGCACCCCTGGTTTGTCGGGTGAAGATGGTGCAAGGTCCAGAGCATCTGTGGCGCAACCGCTCAAAGCGAGCACAAAATACGCAACACTCATATGGAAGAAGCGTTTTTGAATATACTTCATGATGCCGGCCTCGCTACAAGTGTTTCCAAGTCTGCAACTTGCACGGCAATACGCCTTTCCAACTCAATTTCGTCTAACGCAGCAGGAGTAACCGGCCCTGTGGAATTAAATTCTCGAAGGCGCACTGACAAAAGTTTAAGCCGTTCAACTGTTTCAGGCATTTCTGTATCTGAGAAGTAAACGTCCCTGCCAAGCGTGGCAAGCCTGTCAGTGTAATATTGAAAAACTTGTTTAACCTTAGTGCCTGGACGCAAGGCGGCAGGTTCAAAGGGCAGCAGATATAAACAATAACGCACTTCACCCAGCAGTTTTTCCGTCTCAGCAATGGTTGCGACCGCATTTAGCCGCTGTGACGGGGGCGTAGCGGCGAGAGCAGCGATCTTCTCTGTTGCACGGGCAAGTGTCTTGCGTATCACATCACTGACCGGAGTTGGCCAAATCAGCGTAGAGACCAGATAAACTGCAAAATTACCGACTAAAATGCCAACAATACGATCCGTTGCCGTATCAAAATCAACGGTTGGGCCAAAGCCCTGCAAAACAGTAAGCGTGAAAGCCAAACCAATCTGCACACCGGCATAGGAAATGATCTCACTTCCTGCTGTCACCCATGCGGCAAGTAAGGCAACAACAAAAACCAGCAACATCAGACTGCCAATAGATTCAATATGCGGCATCAAATACACAATCGACGCTATTCCAATTGCAGCACCGATAAGGCACCCGCTTATCCGCAAAGCTAACTTGTGAATTGTGTCTCCGGCAGTGCCCATAGAGGCCACATAACAGGTCACCATTGCCGTATGAATTCCCTGCCAGTCAATCGCCGCATAGAACATGTAACACAGGATAGCAGCCAAAGTCGTTTTAAGAGCAAAACGCTGATAAACGGGATTGCTAAAGGCATCTGCAGCCAAAAAGCGGTCGTCTGTGCCTTTTGTATAGGTCGTCTTTTCATGACCTGTAATCATATTCAAGGCTTGTAAAATGCCCTTGGTCTGCACAGGGGCGTCCTGAGTGTCCGGCGCAATTGCTGCCGGCAGAACTGTGCCTTTATCCAAAGCATCGACCATACGCTCAATCTGATCTGCATAATGCTGGCGGATATTTTCCGCCGTGGTTTCGGGTAAGGCGGAGACCGAATAAATCAGCTGATAGGATGCCGGAATATCATTGGCTATCTGGGATATTTTGTCATTGGATGTCTGATGCAGCAGCTTAACCAGCATGATACGTTTTGCTGCATCATCATTGCTCTCTTCCAATTGTTCACGAAGGTCGGGGCCGTAAGTCGTTGGCTTTTTCAGCAGGCCATCGCGGGCAGCAATCAGCCTTTCTCGTAGTTGCTGGCGCAATAAAGATACACTCCAGCGCCCGAAAAACAAGCTGAATCCTGCAATGACAAACATTGGAAGAATTGCCATTTCCCACGCATAGCGCAGCGCAATGGAGATGACACCATTGACCGGCACTTCATTCATCAGCGTTAGAATGAATGCAATGATCAGCGCAATAATGCTGCCGCCCTCGGCAAGCTTTGTTGCAGCGCCAATAAAAATAAACACAAAAGATACGGCAATCATCACCAATATTCGGATCATTGCCGATTCAATCGTCCATTGCAGAACCGGAATCATCAATGCGACTAACAGGGTAATTGCAATGATTGCAGCACTGGCAACGACCGTATTTTCCGCGCCGTCTGCTTTCATCAGGAAGATAACAAGATAAACACTGATTGCAGATTCCGGAATATGGAACAGCATGGCAATACCGGCTACCAAGGCGCATGCTGCTGCAACACGCCATGCTGTTGCTAAGCGCCCTGGAAAAGGCGCCAACTCGGCTAATGTTGCGCGAGCTGCGCTTTTTAGTGAATAATCAGCATTTCTTGTTATCATGCACAGTCACGACGGCTGAGGCGCCAATGCGCGTTAGCTCTGCTGGAGGGTCAATCAGTTTGACCCGAACCGGAAAGCGCTGGGCAATCCGCACCCAATTGAGTGATTTTGGTATAAAAGGAAGATTGCGCGGTACATTAATCTGGCCTTCAGTACTGACACCCCAGCCGATGCCTTCAATAATGCCTTTAACAGCGATAGAACTATTTGCAAGAATTCTTACTGTTGCGCAGTCGCCTTCTTTAATGGTGTCCAGCTCTGTTTCGGGAAAAGTCGCAGAAACAAACCAGCTCGAAGTGTCAATGAGTGTAAACACGGATTGACCGGGTATTACAATCTGTCCTGTCGCGTTTAAAACACCGACAATGCGTCCATCATGGGGCGCATAGACCTTGGTATTGTCGAGATTGTGCTGGGCTAATGCTTTCGCTGCCTGTCTTGCACGCACAAGCGCCAGAGAGCTATCCAATGTGCCAACAAGTGCATTTGCCGCCTCAGCCTGCTTAACCGCCTGTGCAAGGCTGATTTCAGCATCATTACGTAATGTGCGGGCATCATCGACTTGTTGCTTGGTAACATAACCCTTGGGGCTGAGGGCCTCCAAACGCTTCAATGTTATTTCCGAAAGGTCAAGGTTGGTACGTGCGCGAACAATCTGCTGATCCGCAATGGAAGCATTTTGTGTTTCGGCTTTCAAACCACGCCGTTGCGATTCCAGTGCTGCTTCGGCAATCTGCAGGTCAGCCGTTGTTTGCTCAAGCAACAGTCGCATCGGCTCAGGGTCAATTGCAAAGAGCAGATCGCCTTTACGGACTGCATCATTTTCACTGACATTGATTGTTATAATGCGGCCCGGTACAGTCGCGGCAATATTAACCAGATTAGCGCCGATAACTGCATCCTCCGACAAAGGATTTCGGTGCGTTTGGCGCAAGTAGAGCAACACCATTATAGCCGCAATGATAATAATGAGCCCCGTTAGAAACACACCGCCGATGTTGAGTTGTTTTTTACTATAGGCATTGGTTTCCATATTCACCTACCATAAACGACAAGCGACATTGCGCAGGCGATAGCTATCACCATTGCTGTATAAGCAGTGAGTTTAAATGTGAGGAGATCATCCAGGCCTGTGCGAATAAAAATTACGCGCAACATTAGCACAATGATCAGTGCGAGAAATAAACAAAGCATCCATGAGGGGAAAAATGCCCCGAAGATGTAGAATGAAGGACTAGACAACAGTTTATAGTCCCTCACAAAATGTGCTGCATATCTGCGGCATTAATGCAACCTCTCTGCCTAAATAAACAGAATCATAATTCCATTGATTCTACAGGGTCTTAATCGAGAAAACTAAATTTAAATCAGAATATTGCGTCTTATAGATGCATTATTTTATCGAGGGCACTGCAGAATGTCGATTTATTATAACCATAAACTTGGAGGCGTAATTTCTTCACTGTAAGTGAAGTTTTAATAGAGGTCTTCCATGTTATTCGTTAATTATAATATTAAGTTCATTAATTTATTATTGTTTATGAGAAATTACTGACGTAAAAAATAAGAAAAAATGAAGTGTCCGCGATAATTTAATAATTCGATCGTTTACAAGGATATCTGCTATGGATAGTAAATCTAATGAAATTCAGTATAACGAGCTGGATGATGTTTACGCATCGCTTGATTTATCAACTTCGTTGCCCAAAACAGTATTTCCACAGGATGAAAAAAATCCTCGTAATGTTTTTGCGTCAGTCCGCGATGAACTGATGCTGGATGGAAATTCACGTCAAAATCTTGCAACTTTCTGTCAGACGTGGGTTGATGATGAAATTCGTCAATTAATGGATTTATCTATCGATAAGAATATGATCGATAAAGATGAGTATCCGCAGACGGCTGAAATTGAAGCACGTTGTGTTCGCATGATCGCCGATCTCTGGAACTCACCTGATGCTGCGAATGCTATGGGCTGCTCTACAACGGGCTCTTCTGAGGCTGCAATGCTTGGTGGTCTTGCGTTGAAGTGGCGCTGGCGCAAACTTCGTGAGGCTGCAGGTAAATCCACAGATCGCCCAAACCTGATTTGTGGTCCTGTACAAATTTGCTGGCATAAATTCGCTCGCTATTTCGATGTGGAGTTGCGTGAAATCCCGCTTGAAGGTGATCGTCTAATCATGAGCCCTGAAGAGGTGCTTAAACGCGTTGATGAAAACACAATCGGTGTTGTACCGACGCTTGGCGTAACTTTTACATGTCAATATGAGCCTGTTAAAGCTGTTCATGATGCTTTGGACAAGTTGGAGCAAGATACTGGCTTCGACATTCCTATCCATGTTGATGGTGCAAGCGGCGGTTTTCTTGCGCCATTCTGCGCTCCGGATATTGAGTGGGACTTCCGCTTGCCGCGCGTAAAGTCCATAAATACCTCCGGTCATAAATTTGGTCTTGCTCCATTAGGAGCCGGCTGGGTTGTCTGGCGTGAAGCCTCTGATCTGCCGGAAGAGTTGATTTTCAATGTAAATTACCTTGGTGGCAATATGCCAACATTTGCACTCAATTTCTCTAGGCCTGGTGGTCAGATCATCGCGCAGTATTATAACTTCCTGCGCCTCGGACGCACTGGCTATGCTAAAATCCATAATGCTTGCTATGCTACTGCTCAGTATCTCTCTGCCGAGATTGCTAAGCTCGGTCCGTTTGAAATCCTTTTCGACGGTGACAGCCAGAAGGGTATTCCTGCTTTAGCGTGGAAACTGAAAAAAGATGCAGCAATAGGTGGCTATACTTTATATGATTTTGCAGACCGGTTGCGTAGTCGTGGTTGGCAGGTTCCAGCCTATTCAATGCCTGCAAATCGCGAGGACCTTGTTGTTCAACGCATTCTTGTGCGCCATGGTGTAAGTCTCGATCTCGCAAGCTTGCTTCTGGAAGATATGAAGCGGACACTTGATTATTTCGAAAAGCATCCCGTGAGCAAGCCCTTGTCTGAGGAAGAAGCGAGCGGATTCAATCACGGTTAAGATAATAGATAACCCGCTGATCTGACACGATTACACCAGGAAATCACTATATAATAAGGTGCCCCAAATATAGGGGGCGCGTGATTTCTTGGTGGTACACATTATTCGCATCCGGCTCACAGGTTGAGGCCTCATATGCCCTCTGTGGTTGGTTTTACACTCAGGATGACGGTTATGGCGATAATAAAATCAAGCAGCGCAAGCAATACTCAAGCTAGGCAATTATCATTATTAGGATTTTTTGCCATTACGGCTTCAATGGTTATGGCCGTTTATGAATATCCAACATTTGCTACTTCAGGCTTTAGTCTGGTCTTTTTTCTCCTTCTCGGCGGCATTTTGTGGTTCATTCCAGTTGGGCTCTGTGCTGCGGAAATGGCAACGGTAGAGGGATGGGAGGAAGGTGGGGTCTTCAGCTGGGTGTCTAATACGCTCGGTGAGAAATGGGGCTTTGCTGCTATATCTTTTGGCTATTTACAGATTGCTGTTGGTTTTATTCCGATGCTTTATTTTGTACTTGGCGCATTGGCCTATATTTTGAATTGGCCAGCCCTGAACAATGATCCGCTGACCAAAACTATTGCAGCGCTGGTCATCTTATGGGGGCTGGCATTTACCCAATTTGGTGGCACCAAATATACCGCACAGATTGCAAAGATCGGTTTTTTTGCGGGTATTTTGCTTCCCGCAGCCATTTTAGTTTTTCTTGCCCTTGGCTATCTGGCCAGCGATACACCATTGGCGATTGAGATCAGCGCTGCCACATTCTTTCCGGACTTTACAAAAATTGGAACACTGGTGGTTTTTGTGGCTTTCATCCTCAGCTATATGGGAGTTGAAGCTTCTGCTACTCATGTTAATGAGATGAAAAATCCCGGGCGTGATTATCCGCTAGCAATGTTGCTGCTCATGATTGCTGCAATCTGCCTGAGCTCAATTGGCGGCCTGTCGGTTGCTGCTGTCATTCCGCACTCAGAGATTAATCTGTCTGCCGGCGTCGTGCAGACCTTCACAGTTCTCATCACACACTATGGTGCGGGCTTTGAATGGACAGTGCGTATTATTGCGGCCTTGCTGGTGCTTGGTGTACTCGCCGAGATTGCCTCGTGGATTGTTGGTCCGTCACGTGGAATGTATGTGACGGCACAAAAAGGCATTCTTCCGCAAGCCTTTGCTAAAGTGAATAAAAATGGTGTTCCCGTTGCACTCGTTGTATCGCAACTGTCACTTACGTCTGTTGCGCTGTCTGTGCTGACTATCACCGGCGGGGGCAACAATATGTCCTTTTTGATCGCGCTGGCATTAACTGTTGTAATTTATCTATGCAGCTATTTCCTTTTGTTCCTCGGCTATATTCATCTTGTGTGCAAGCAGCAGGATAAGACGCGTTCATTTAATATCCCCGGTGGTAAGGGTGTTAAAGTATTCGTCGCATCTGTGGGCCTGATAGTTTCAGGTTTGGCTTTCGTTGTCTCTTTTTTCCCGCCAAGTTCATTGCCGGGAGATGGTGGTAGCGATAGCTATGTGGAATTACTTGTGATTAGTTTTATTGTTGTTCTTGCTTTGCCGTTCATAGTCTATGGTCTGCATGACAAGCGCGGAAAGACGACCAACGCAAGATTGGTTCCTATTCGTACGCATACTGCACCGAAGGGATATTTTTTCATGCATCCGAGAGCGCGCTCACCGCACCACGTTATTATTCATGATGAAAACAAGCCCATAAAATAAGAGATAAAGTTAAATGCCATGCCGCTGAAACAGTTTTAGCGGTATGGCTTAAATCTTGAGCAAACGGGCCGTGCCGGATAAATTATAATCAAATTCAAACGACCTTAATAAGGTGAAATAAATTCGAAGGAGAGGTAACGTGTCCTTGGTTTCAACAGTAATGCAATATCTGGCTGATGGCTCATCTTTCCAGATATCAAACGATATCTGGCTTGCCTGTACCGCTTTGTTGTTTCGCAGCGCCGATGGCAATGCTTATGCAGGCCGCACAATGGAGCTGTCGATGGAGCTCCCTTATGTGGTTGCTAGTATTCCGAAAGGACACCAGTTTACTTCTGTCGTTGAAGGACATTCTGCTCTCAATTTCGAATCAAAATATAGTATCTTTGCTATTGCGGTTCCAAACGGCAATGTTAACGATCTCAAAATCGTTGAAGGGATGAATGATCAAGGGTTAACTTTTAGTGTGCTTGCTTATGCTGGTGCATCCGGCCCTGCCGATAGTGCTGCAAAAACAAAAGCCATGCTCGCAGTTATTGATCTTGGAGCCTGGGTTCTTAGCCAGTTTGCAAATGTAACGGAAGTTAAGGCGGCACTTGCAGAAAATACCGCTATGCTCACGGCGCTTGCGCCATTACATGGTGCTGTTACGCCCTTCCATTTTGTGATCCATGATCGCTGCGGCAAATCAATTGTTGTCGAATATTCAAACAATAAGCAAAATGTCTATGACAATCCGGTTGGTGTGATGACCAATGGCCCAGATTTTCCTTGGCACCTGACCAATCTTAACAATTATTCATTTCTGAATAATCTTGATCAATCGACAGGTAAATTCGGTGATCTGCAAGTGGCGCAGCCGGATTCCGGCATAGCCACAGCAGGCCTTCCATCGTCCAACACCTCGGTTGGTCGCTTTGTTCGTGCGGCCTATTATGTAACCTATACTGAGAAGCCGTCTGCCGATAAGGCCATTCGCACGCTTGGTCATATGATGAATAATTTTGATCGTCCGCGTGGTGCAACAATCGATCCGGTAAATTCGGGCGGATTAGACATTGAAGGGGCTTCTGCTGCCGGTGATGCCGATCATAAAACTGAGTATACATCGTTCACAGTATTGGGCGATTTGAGCAAAAACCTGTTTTATGTCCGCACATATGATGCCATCAACTTTATTAAGTTTGACATGAACCGGTTGTTTGGTCAGCCTTATATTAAGATTGCTCCGCTTGCAAAAATGTCAGCTATCGAAACTCTTGACGCAACGGATGCGTTGTTGAATCAAGATTAGCAGCATTATTCATGTCCGCTACTGTACAAGCAGCGGGCGTGATTGCTCATGAGGGGGCGGCCAGCTTTGGAGGCCAATATTGACAGCTCATATGTCCGGAGGGGTGAACTGGGACAGAGAACGTCACGATTTCGACACTGGAAGCATTGGCTGATGCTTTGCAAATAACCGTCAGTGAGCTTTTTGAAGTTCCTGATAAGGATGCATTACCGTCAGAGCCAATGAAGGCGGGGCGAAAATATAAATAATTGGAATATTTGTTTTGCTCTGCATAGCTAAAAGCAAGCCAATTGTAGGCTATAAAATTAGCACATCGCGATATTATCTAAGTTGAAATCATAGCTGGCATGAAAAACCTCTTGCCAGCTATGTGTTTAATGAAGCGAATTACTAGCTGCTTGTCGTTCTGCTTTGTCGTGCAGAGCAAACTTGTCGATCATATCTGCGCTTGCACGGTTAAAACCGCGTACTTCGACCTGTGCTCCGGAAGATCGAAGCTTTAAGACAACTTTATCAAGAGCCCCAACAGCAGTTATGTCCCATAAATGCGCTCGGCTGACATCAATCATGATATGAGCGTGTGTGCTGCTGAAATCGAAAGAATGGATAAAAATCTCAGCTGAAGCGAAGAAAATCTGTCCTTCAACGATGTAGGTGAGTGTCTTGGCTATCTCGTCGCTTTGTTTGGTAACAGTAAAAAGTTTAGCAACTTTTCCGGCAAAGAATATGCCTGATAACAGCACTCCAACGATGACGCCTTTTGCCAAATCATGCGTTGTAATGACTGTTACAACTGTAGCAATCATGACGACTGAAGAAGGCAGCGGATTGCGTCTCAGATCAAGCACAGAGCGCCAGGAAAATGTTCCGATTGAAACCATAATCATCACTGCAACAAGTGCTGCCATTGGAATGATTTTCACAAGATCGTTAAGCACAACAATCAGGAAAAGAAGAAACGCGCCTGCTACAAATGTTGAGAGTCTGCCGCGACCGCCTGACGACACATTGATCACGGACTGGCCAATCATGGCACAGCCACCCATTCCGCCGATAAGTGCAGAAGCTATATTGCTTGTTCCTTGTCCGTAGCATTCCTGATTTTTATTGCTGGGCGTATCAGTCATGTCATCAACAATTTGAGCCGTCAGCAAAGACTCAAGCAAGCCAACAGCTGCCAGTGTTACGGAATAAGGGAATATGATCTGCAGAGTTTCGAAGGTGAGGGGTACTTGAGGCAACGCGAAAATCGGAAATGCTGAAGGGAGTTCCCCTAAATCACCGACTGTGCGTAACTCCATACCTGTTGACCATGCAATGATCGTCAGTACGACAATTGCGATTAATGGCGAGGGGATTGCTTTGGTCAGATAAGGGAAAAGATAGATTATGCCCAGTCCGGCTGCAATCATCCAGTAGGTTTGTGTCGGAACATCGATCAGTTCCGGTAGCTGCGCCATAAAGATCAAAATGGCCAGTGCATTTACAAAGCCGGTAATGACGGAACGGGAAACAAAACGCATTACCCGCGCTAACTTTAATGCTCCGGCAAGTATCTGAAGAATGCCCATTAAGATTGTGGCTGCGAAAAGATATTGCAGTCCATGTTCTTTGACGAGTGATACCATGACGACAGCTGTGGCAGCAGTAGCCGCTGAAATCATTGCGGGCCGACCACCGGTAAAAGCTGCCACACATGCAATGGCAAATGAGGCATACAAACCCACTTTGGGGTCTACTCCTGCAATAACGGAGAACCCTATTGCTTCAGGAATAAGAGCGAGAGCAACAACGATACCAGATAGGATATCGCCACGAATGTTTGAAAACCACTGATTGCGGTATTCTTTTAATCTTAGCATTGGGAATTTTACACACTGATGCAACGAACCGAAAAACAGGTTTTAAAATTTGCGTTGCAGTGTTGTCTGGCGGATAGGCGGCCAGAAGAGCCACTCGGAATTGCACCGAGTCCTTGTTAATACCCCATAAATATCCAAATTTATGTATTTTGCAAACATAAGCTGATGAGTAGCCAGAAAGCGGTTTTGATGCCGGATTGTCTTTTTACTGTAATGAAAATCTGAAATTTCAGGATATTACTGCGGTACTGAGAACCAGTCATGTGCGGAACGACACGGCATAAATGTAAGGGGACTATTTACGAGAGGAGTTGAAGAAGAGAAGTGTACCTTAATGGTGCATTTTAGGTTTATGAGCTAAACATTAGTTAATCGAGTATAAATAAGCCTTACAATGGGCTTTATCAGCTATATTGATAAGCAATGTACATTCTTCGCAAGAATTGTCGGCAGGGTGCCATTGTACACCATCACGATATGGCAATATTAATCTCTGTGTGCGACGTGAATGAATAGCGGGCACTTGAGGATTCATTAATCGCTCTGAAATAATTTCAGGGGGTGTTTTATGCTTGTTTGCTAGACGTTCAACAGCTTGATCATTTGGGGTACGATCAGATTGAAATGAACTAATAATCCCATCAATTATCTTTTTTAAATTATTCGCTGGATTTTTTAATCGATAGGGTAATTGGAGCTCTGAATAGCCCCGAGTTTATTAGACACTCTTCGTCTTCAGTTTGTGGTTCTGTTCAAAGTGTGCTGGTGACAGCATACCATTTCT